>JAEZBA010000242.1 GCA_023430245.1 Pseudomonadota bacterium | reverse complement strand
GGCGATGCCTGCTGCTGTTGCTGCTGCGGCTCCGGACGGACCTCCGCTCGCGGCGGTGCGACAACGCCATTCTGTCCCGGCCGTCCGGGCTCGTTCGACATGATGCTGACCGCTGGAATCGAGTCAGCCGTGGGAAAGTCGATATTCAGTGGCGTATGCGGCGGCGTCTGCGGGCCGGTCTGCGACGCCAGCACGGCGCCTGGCTGTGCGCCAGCCTTCTCGTTCCAGGATGCGGCGAACTGGGTCACACGCGCGTCATACGCGCGCGCGTTCATGTTCGCGACGATCCGGTCGCGCCGCTGCAGGATGTCGAAGGCATAACAGGCTGCAGGCTGACAATCGTCGCGCGCCATCAGAACCTGAGCGACCAGCCCGAAGCGATCGGCCTCGAGGCTGCGGACAATCGGCGCGCGCAGGCTTTCATAGGCCGCCTCATCGCGATCCTTCAACGCCGCGATTTCCCGCAGCACGTCCAGCCGCGCACCAACATAATTGAGTGCCGCCGTGACCTGCTCCGGTCCGGCGAAGAGCGATCTTTCGCACGCTTCGTGCACCAGATCGCCGCCCGCGGCGTCGAGACAGGAGAGATTAGAATTCGGCAGCAGCGCCTGGGCGTTCAGCGCCATAATGCGCGCCTCGATAGCACGGCGCTGATCCGCCTTTTCCTGCGCGTCCAGCCGGTCGAGCGCGACCACCCCCAGTCCCAGGATGAGGACGGCTGATATCGCCGCAGCAAGGACCGCGCGCCCTCCAAAGCGGAAGATCGCAACCACCGCAACACTCGCCAGCACGGCAGCCAGAGCCACCGTGGCCCAAAGCGAAAAGGACGTCATGTCATCCAAGCTGAATTAAAGTCCGGCATCAAGTCCGCCCCATCTGCCGTTGCGGTAAATTGGACGCCCGAAAGCTGGCCAAAGCAAGACGCTTCGCACCCGAAATTCCGGGTCAGACACCTCCGGGCGAGCGGACGATATGCGTCAGATCGCTGGCCGCGGCAAACGCTCCCTTGGCCTCGATCGAATTCATGGCAAGTGTGGTTTTGAGGTCGGTCACGCCCCCGCCGCCCGCCGCCGCCAACAGCACGGCTGCCATCTGGGTGGGTCCGGGCGCTTCGGCGATCACCAGAAAATCGTACTCCCCAAATGTAAGATAGTGACCGATCAGCTTCCCGCCGGCCTTTGCCAGCAGCCGGCCGACAGCGTCGGCCCGGTCTTCCGGGCGGACCACCATGCCTTTGACGGCGTCGCGCGTGTATCGGCCCTGCGTGATGAAAATCGGCATCTCGAACCTCACTCCGCCATGGTCGGATGGAACTTTCGCTCATCGACCACGTTTGATCCGGCAACTTGCCGACAGTGCGGCGGACGCGGCGCTCCTGCCAGATTCGCCATCCGACATCGTAGGATCGTCAGTCCAAGCCGCACCAGCTTCACTCGTTTTGCCGACGTCAAATGAATCCGGATGTGCTCGCGATTAATCGGCGCCGTGTCTGGATTCAGCACCAACGGAGACAACACCGATGCGACTGATCCTCGGAATGATTCTCGGCGCCCTGCTGTTGACCGCGGGCGCCTATTATCATGACAGCATGCACACATCGACGGTCGCCGCGGGGCCAGGCGCTACCCAGAATCGTCCGATGGTGAATTGGGACGTGGTCGAAACGAACTGGAACAGCTTCAAGATTCGTCTTCAGGACGGCTTTGCCGACCTGCGTGCACGCATCAACCGGGCCTGATCGCCTTAACCGCGCCCGCTGCTGCCTACCGATGACGGTCGAGCTGGCTTTCCTTCGCCACGCGCTCGAACGCTTCTTCGGTATTCTTGATCCGATATTGATGTTCGTCGCCATCCAGCGGCAGCAACTTGATGATCTTGTAAGTGCCGCTAGCGGTGGCCCGATTCATCGGTCCCGCGATGTAGCGGACCGTCTGCCCCAACGTGAACCTATGAGATTTTAGCACGCTGAACTCCATCCTGCGCGACAGGTTCGCCCTACCCGCGTCAAGGCCGGCCCAGCGGCCCTGAATTTTCATTATCGTGTTGCAGTATAGCACCGTTCTGGGGCCTCTGTGGAAAAATTCGGCAGTTCCTGGGCGGACTGATTTACCATCTATTTCAGATAGTTAGCGTCGCTTCCGAAACCGGCGAGTGGAGCTGCAGTTAGCCCGCCGCGAAAGCTCCTCGGTGCGCGCGAACCAAGGCGTTTCCTGACGCGGATCGGAATCCCTGTCTTCAGGGCTATGCAGCCCGTCCCGCTTCGCGGAGCGCCGTTTCGCCGCTAAGTTCCGCAACGGCCCGACACTGCAACACGTCGCGGCACTTCGCGCACCGAACATGCTGAATCTAATCATCGCCTGCATCCTGGCCGCCATCCTCGGATTCGCCGCGCACCGCGCCAGCATCTGCACGGTGCGTGCGGTGGCCGAATTCACACATTCCGGCACCGGCTACATGTTTGCGAGCATCGTGAAATCCGCGCTGTGGGTGTTTGCGATCACGATCCCGGTTTTCCTTCTGCTGCCTCAGACAGCGACCGGGCTTGCCGGATGGCAGCTCACCGTCACGGCGATGTTCGGCGGGCTGCTGTTCGGCATCGGAGCCGGCATCAATGGTGCCTGCGCCTACGCAACAATGGCCCGCATGGTCGATGGCGAAATCGGCATGCTGCTCACGGTGGCCGGCTTCGTGCTGGGCGTGCTGCTGTTCGTTCTGCTGATCGGCAGCGGCACCGTCGTGCGCCCGGCGCCGGCGCCGAGCCAACTACCCGCAATCATGCATATCGCGCCGTATGTCGTCGCCGTTCTGTTGCTGCTCGTCGTCTACGAGTTCGTCCGTATCTGGCGCAGCCGTGCGGTCGGCTCGACGCTGCGCGCGCTGGTTTGCGCCCCCGCCTATCGGCTGTCGACCGCTGCCCTGTTGATGGGAGTTGCCGGCGGCCTGATCTTTCTGATCTTCGGTTCGGCCGGATATACGACCACCTTTCAGCAGGTGATCGAAGCTCACGCGGGGGCGCGGCCGATGCCTGCCTATGGCCGCTGGTTCGTGGTTGGCGCGGTGCTGTTCGGCATGTTCGCCTCGACCTGGCAACGCGGCAGCTTCCGGATCGATTGGTGGCCGCGCTGGTCTTGGCTTCGCAATATCTTCGGCGGCATCCTGATGGGGCTCGGCTGCGCGCTGCTGCCGGGCGGCAACGATGCGCTGATCCTGTACGGCATCCCAGGCCTGTCGCCTCACGCGTTGCCGGCCTACGCCGCTCTCCTGCTCGGCATTTTTGTCGCACTGCTGACCATGCGTGCTGTCTTCAGTGTCGAAATGCGCGTCGCCTGCCGCAATGACATGTATATCGCCGACGCGAGTGCCGACCTGACGAAGCGAGAAAGACCATGAGCGACGCCGTATCCGAGCCAAAGGTATCCGGCGCGACCGCGCTCTACCTCGCGCTGCTGCAATTTCTGTTCAATCTGTGCTGGGTCGTCTATGCGATCTACCTGCCGGCGCTGGCCGGCAACATCGGGATTGCCGCTGGCACGGTGATCCTGATCCTGATGATGGACCAGGCGATCTTCACCGTGTTCGACGTCGCGACCGGTGTCGGCGCCGACCGCATGTCGCGCATCATCGGCAAAGTCGGACGTATCGTTGCGATGGTGACACTGCTGTCATGCGTCGCCTTCGTCATCCTGCCATTCATCAACGGAGCCACTTCCACCAATCAGTGGATGTTCTTCGCCGCCACCATCGTCTGGACCGTAACCTCATCGGCGCTGCGGGCGCCGCCGATCATGCTGCTCGGCAAATACGCGGCGAAGCCGTCGCTGCCGCTGCTGTCGGCTATCGTCACCGTCGGATATGTGGTAGCGAGCGCACTCGCTCCCTATCTGGCGCTTACCTTGCGCGGGATCGACCCGCGCATCCCGTTCGTGCTGTCGAGCATCGCGTTGGTGCTGGCGACGTTTGCACTGGCTCATGTCGAACGCCGGATCGCAAGGCAGCGCCTCGCGATCCCGGCCGCTGTTCCCGTCACGTCACACATCTCAGCCGCCCGCGTCATCTTCGCGATTGCCATGGTGGTCCTGGCGCTCGGCTATCAGTTGCATTTTGCGGTCAACACCACGCCGCTGTTCCGCCAGTTCACCGACTCTACCGAACAGATTGCCTGGCTGACGCCGGTCTTCTGGGTCGGTTTCAACGTCGCGATGTTCCCGGCGAGTCTGCTGGTCCGGCGCTGGGGATCGTTCGGTGTGATGGGCGTATCCGGCCTCGCCGGCGCCGTCGCGATCGGAGC
>JAEZBA010000160.1 GCA_023430245.1 Pseudomonadota bacterium | reverse complement strand
AATCGGAGCGCGCCCGATCCAGGGCCACCGAGATGGAATATGCGGGACTGAGCTGCTCCACCGAAAGACGGATGCAGCCAACTCATTGACTCGCGTGGCGCGAGATAACGCGAGGAGATGTCTCTGTGGAAAATTCGCCCTTATCAGCAGATCAGAATGTCCCACAAAATCGGGCAAAACGCGCATTGATTAAAAGACAAAATATCCTGCAACATCAACTATTTATTCAATGGCTGGCGGCACAGTGTGATTCGAACCAGTCTCCGACGGTCGCGCGCAGAAATGGGAAAAATAATGGGAAAACCGCTGCGCTCACCGGCTCTACCGGATTGATCACACGATCATCGATTGACGGAAGCGCCTCGCGCTCCGCGATCGATGACAGATGCGGCCCCAAATCGCGCAAGAATCCGTCATGGATGGCATAGATCCAGCCATGAAGATGGAGTTCCTGCTTGCGAGCCCACGCCTTCTCCACGATCGGGGTCGCCGCCAAGCGGCGCACCTGCATCTCGATGTTGATTTCGCACAGGCGGTCAAGTCGCAATGCCTCGTCCCGAATGCGATCGAAGGTCTGCTGGTGTTTCCGATACAGCATTGCGATCGGCTGCAGCCAATAATCAAGCAATGCGCCGCGCTCCCGCGCAATCGCGCGCCGTATGCCACCGCAACCATAGTGTCCGCAGACGATGATATGCTTGATCCTGAGTTGTTCGACCGCGAACTCGAGAACCGAAAGGATATTCATGTCGCTAGTATGAACGACATTGGCGATGTTGCGATGGACGAATACCTCTCCGGGCTCCAGGCCAAGCACGTCATTAGCGGTAACTCGGCTGTCCGAGCAACCGACCCAGAGATAGCGCGGCGTCTGCTGCTCCGCCATCCGACGGAAGAACCGAGGATCGTCACGGGTCTTACGGTCGGCCCATGCAACATTCTGATCGAACAATTCGTCGAGCGTCCGGGACATGGGACATACGTCAAGAGCAGCTGCAGGAACTTTTAGAGCAGCCATCGTTCGTCGGCGCCGTATCCTTCAAGAGCGACCAGCGAACCATCCTTTCCAGCGTCGTGCGCGCCGGGTCGCTGCTGCGTTCGATCGCCGTCACCAGCGACAACCAGTCCTCGCTGGACGCGAGATTGGAAAAGCGGCGCACTGAGCCGCAGGCGTATTCTCCTGGCGTCTCGCCATGTTCGGCCGCGCATCCCTGCACCTGCGCGTAGAGCACGATATCGTCGAGGGCGGTGAGCGCGGCATCGGCGGCATCTTCGTCGCGCAGAGTTGCGAGGATCGTACCGAGTGTCATGTCACCCTCATTGCACCAGCGGCGATGGCGACGCCGCAATGTCTACGCCTTCAATCGCGGCGCGACCGGCCAGAATGGAGAGATATTGCGCGATCGCCGTGCGCCGCACTTTTTCGGACAACCATTCTGCAATCCGTTCACGCACCTGCTCGAATGGCAATTCCCGTCCTTCGACCCTGCAGTCCACGATGACGATGTGAATTCCGTAGCGAGTTTCAACAGGCTCAGTTGCGACTTCGCCGGCAGCGATTGCCGACAGCGCACGCTCAAATTCCGGCACTGTCTGGCCCGGGCCGATCTGGCCGAGGTTCCCCCCAACCTGCGACGACGGACACGCCGACATCTCCAGCGCCAGCGCGGAGAAGCGGTTCGGGTCGCGCCTCACTTCGTCGATAATTTGCTCAGCCCGCACGCGGCTTTCGCGCCGCGCTTTGGCATCGTTCGGGGCGCATGCAAGCAGGATGTGACGCGCTTCAAGCAAGTCCGCCGACCGGAACCGCTTCCGGTTGGCGTTATAGTATCTGTGGCAGGCCTCCTCGTCGGCATTTGGTGTCCGCACCTGCTCGGCAATCAATTGCCGGATCTGCGCCTCGGACTCGGTCTCACGCCGGCCGTCTGAATCGACGAGAGGCTGCGCAACGATCTTGAGCCGTTGCGCCTCCTGCAGAAGGAGTTCGCGCACCACCAGAGCGTGGGCCGCGGCCTGCCACGCGGCCAACGGTCTGTCGGCGGGGTGGTTCTGCGTCTCGCGCGCAATATCCTCGCGCGCAATCGCGATACCGTTCACGCTGACGCGGCGCGGCCGGTCCAAACCCGCCAATTGCTGAAGCGAACAGCTCATCGTCGTCACTCCGCCGGTATGCCGCTGGCATTCGACGCGGGCCGCGCCTGCACGACCTTGATCCGGTCAGGCTGCGGTGGCACCGAAGCCGGCCTGAGCGGGCGCGTAGACCTAACGACCTGATAGCCGTGGCGGCCGAGATACCAGATCGGCGCACTCCAGATGTGTACCAGCCGGGTAAAGGGCGTGATCAAAAAGAGCGTCAGGCCGAGGACGATATGCAGCTTGTAGATGAAATAGGCATCCAAGATCAGGTCCGCCGCACTGGGATTGAGGTGATAGAGCCCTTGCGCCCAGCCCATGAACTTGAGCATTTCCTTGCCGTCCAGATGATCCAGCGTCCAGATGGTTGTCATCAGGCCGAGCGCAATTTGCACCCACAGCAAAGCCAGCACGCCGATGTCGGCCCACGACGACGTTCTGCGGATGCGGGCATCGAACAGCCGGCGATGCAGCAGAAGCGAGCATCCGATGAAGGCCATGACGCCGGCAATGCCACCGACCACCAGCGCCATCACTTGCTTGAAATCGTGCTTGATGCCGGCATAGTCGAAAACGTTGATCGGCGTCAGAAGTCCGATGAAATGCCCAACCAGCAGCACCAGCAGGCCGACGTGAAAC
>JAEZBA010000017.1 GCA_023430245.1 Pseudomonadota bacterium | reverse complement strand
GTCCTCACGTTGCCGCCGCGCTGCCTGGAGGCGTGATGGACGCCTTACTACGCCGCGGTCTTGTGCGCGGCAGACAGCTTCGCCTTCACCACCACCTTGATCGCGTCCTCGACGCGGTCCTTGGCGTAGCGGATCGCGGTCGGCAGATCCTCCAGCGGGAAGGTGTGGGTGTGAATCTTGGTGGCATCGAAACGCTTCTGACTCATGAAGGCTTCGGCGCGATGCGTGGCGCTCTTGCCTTCACCGCGAATGCCATAGACATAAATGTTGTTGCGCACGATATGCGCGATATCGACCGGCGCTTCGCCATGCGGGAATGCGGCGAGGCAGACCTTGCCGCCGCGATTGACCATTTTGATGGCCTCGTTCATCGCGCTCGGCGCAGCCGAGCATTCGACCACGTAGTCGACGCCCTTGCCGCCGTTGAGATCCTTCACCGCCTGCACCACGTCATTCACCTTGCGGATATTGACGACGTGATCGGCACCGAGTTCCTTGCCGATCTGCAGGCGGTTGTCGCGGGTGCCGGTGAGAATGACCGGCTGTGCGCCGAGCGCCTTCGCGACCGCGACACCGAGCAATCCGATCGGACCGGGCCCGGTCACCACCACGCTCTCGCCCGCCACCAGTCCGCCGAGTTCGGTCAGACCGTACATGGCAGTACCGGCGGTAACGACCAGCGTCGCCTCCTCGTCGGTCATGTCGTCGGGGATCGCGACCAGGGTGTTGATGTGGTTGACCTGATACTCGCAGAAGCCGCCGTCGGTGGTGAAGCCGTTGGCGCGATGACCCTTGTCGACCTCGCCGTAGTTCAGGCCGTAGTTATGGCACGAGGTATACATGCCCTCGCGGCAGCGCTTGCATTGGCCGCAACCGGCATGGATTTCGACCGTGATGCGCTGCCCGATCTTGTATTCGTCGACGCCCGGTCCGAGCGCCACCACCGTGCCCATATATTCATGGCCCGGGGTGAAGTTCTTGTTGTACGGCATGCCGCCCTGAATCATCGCCGGCGGACCGTGATAGATGATCTCCAGATCGGTCGCGCAGATGGCGACAGCATCGATCCGCACCAGCACCTCGGCCTTCTTCGGCACCGGCACGGCCTTGTCGATCAGCTTGAGTTCGCCGGGATCGCCCAGCACCCATGCCTTCATGTTGTCAGGGATCGGAAAATCCTTGCTGGTTTTCACGCCCGCAGGTGCGTACATCGCCCACTCTCCGTTGAAAAAAACTATGTCCTAGGCATCCGCGACGATCGGCTGCATCGCGCCGGGTTCGCCCAATTCCGCTGACAGCGCGCTGGTTGCGCCAATCACTTCCCGCTTCATCAGCGCGAGGTGTTCTTCGGTCGCGCGCATCGCCGGCGCCGATGCGGAAATCGCACCGACCACCGCACCGGCATGATCGCGGATTGCCGAGCCGATGCAGATCACACCAGGCTGAAATTCCTCGCGGTCGATCGCAACGCCGTTGCGACGGACGTGCCGCAGCTCTTCGATCAGGACGTCGAAATCGACGATGGTGTTGTCAGTGAACCGCTTCAGGTCTGTTGGCAGCATCCGCCGGATCTGGTCTTCCGGCAGCCAGGCAATCATCGCCTTTCCGGTCGCGGTCGCATGCGGCGCATCGCTGCGTCCGAGCATGCCTGAATCGACGCGCACGGCGTGACGGGCCTCGCGCTTCACCAGCGTGACGATGTTGTCGGCCTGCAGTACCGCAAGATGCACACTCTCGCCGGTGGCCTGATTGATCCGGTCGATATAGACCTGCGAGCGGCGCGGCAGGTCGACCTGCCGAAGGCAGGCATGACCGAGATAGAGCACGCGCGCACCGAGCGCATACGAGCGGCGACCGGGCACTTTCGCGACATAGCCCCAGTTCACCAGCGGCGAGAGCAGGTGGTGGCAGGTCGAGACATTGAGATGCGTGCGCCGCGACAGATCGGTGAGCGAGGCCTCGCCGCCGGCTTCCGCGAGTGCTTCCAACAGCGACAGGGCGCGATCGACGGATTGGATCGAGCCGCGATGCGGCGACTTTATGCTCCCGTTGGACGCTTTCGCGCTCCCGTTTGTTGGAGCGGGCGCAAGCGGAATCGGGGTGACGGCGGTATCGGACACGGCGTTTCCCTCTGGCAGCTTGTTATTGTTGCTAAGAGAAAACGGCGCGTGGGCAGCGGAGTCAAGACCTTTTCGAGATGGTAAAGTATACTTTCGCGATGTGAAAGAACTTCCTTACCGGCCCACCTGTTTCAGCATATCGCGACCATACACCTCACCCGCCTCGGCCATCATCGGCCGCACCGCTTCGGCGAAGGCCTCGTGCTCGGCCGCCGACAATGCCTCGATCCGGCAGCCTTGCGCCTCGATTGCGCGCCGAGCCTCCAGTTCCTCCTGCACCGCCAGATCGCGCTGGAACGTCACCGCATCAGAAGCGGCGCGCCGCATCGCCTCCCGCAACGGCATCGGCCATGCATCGAATTGTGCGCGGCAGATGAAGATCGGTCGCGAGATGTAGAAGTGACCGGTCAGCGTGTGGAAGGGGTGATACTTGTGCGCGCCATAAGTGACGGTATTGGCGAGCGGATTCTCCTGCGCATCGATGGTGCCGGCAACGATCATCTCCAGCGCTTCGGTCAGATCGAGACGTTGCGGCACGGCGCCAAGCAACGCGAAGGTGCGCTTCTGAATTTCGCTCGGCAGCACGCGGATAGTCATGCCGGCGAGATCGGTGGGACTGCGCACCGGGCGCAGGCGATTGGAGATGTGGCGGAAGCCGTTCTCGAACCAGCCGACGATGCGGTAATTCACCTTGTCCTCGATCGCCTGCGCGAGCTTCGCGCCGAGTGCGCCGTCCATCGCGCCGCGTGCCTGCTCCTTGCTCGAAAACAGGAACGGCAGATCGACGAAGCCCAATTCGGGCACGCGATCGGTCAGGTAGCTCGACGATTGATATCCGAGCGAGAGGACGCCGCTTTCGACCAGCCAGAGGATGTCCTCCGAGCGATAGCCAAAATCCATGATGTTCCAGACATACTTGACATCGACCTGGTCGCCGAATTCCGCGACCAGCCGGTCACCGATGAATTTCAGCGCCTTGCTGAAGCCGGTGGTGGCCGGGCCGTAACCGCCCATGCGGATCTGGATGACGTTCGATTTTCTCATGACGGGGGCGCCTGACATGTTACTTCATGGGTAACCTTTGCAGGTTACCTGTACCAACCGCAATCGAACGCTCCGTATCTGCAATCATGGCAACACCGCAACCCTTCAGAATGGCCGGCGTGATCGGATGGCCGGTGGCGCAATCGCGTTCACCGGTGCTGCATGGACATTGGCTGAAGCAATACAAGGTGCCCGGAACCTATCTGCCGCTGCCAGTGCAGCCGGAACGATTGGGTGACGCGATCCGCGGCTTGCGGGCGCTCGGCTTCTCCGGCTGCAATGTCACCATCCCGCACAAGCGAGGCGTGCTTGAGCTGGTCGACCAGGTCGATCCGGTGGCGGCACGGATCGGCGCGGTAAATACGGTTGTGGTTCAGAACGACGGCATGCTGTCAGGCTTCAACACCGATGCCTATGGCTTCCTCGCAAGCCTGCGCGACGTGCAGCCAGATTTCAAAGCAAGCTCGGGGCCGATCGTCATTCTCGGAGCCGGCGGTGCCGCGCGTGCGGTCGTGGTCGCGCTACTGGATGACGGTGCTGGCGACATCCGGGTGGCCAACCGTACGCTGGAGCGCGCCGAGGATCTGGCTCACATCGACGCATCGCGCATTCGTGTTGTGCCGTGGAAGCAGCGCAACGATGCGCTCGACGGCGTCGCACTTCTCGTCAACACCACCAGTCAGGGAATGGTCGGCTACCCACCGCTCGATCTATCGCTCGACGCGCTGCCGAAGGCGGCCATGGTGGCGGACATTGTCTACAATCCGCTGGAGACCCCGCTTCTCGCCGCGGCGCGCAAACGTGGCAACATCGCCGTCGATGGACTCGGCATGCTGCTGCACCAGGCGGTGCCGGCGTTCGAGGCGTTCTACGGCGTGCGCCCGCATGTCTCGAACGAATTGCGGCGCGCGGTGGAAGCGACGCTGTAGCCAAGGCATCGCCGCACTACGATTGGGTCCCCGCTTTCGCGGGGTGAACGGAGTTAACGCCGGCGCATCGAATCGATTGAATTTAGCG
>JAEZBA010000701.1 GCA_023430245.1 Pseudomonadota bacterium | reverse complement strand
TGGTTGGGATGAATCAGCGTCTTGCCGTCCATACCGAGATCGCGGCCCTGTTCGCATTCGGCGACGAAGCCGTCCGCATTGCCGATGTCGTTGTACACGCCGTCGAGGATCGCAATGCCGTAGCAGCGCGCCGCCAGCACGCAAGTGGTCAGCCAGGGCAGCATCGGCGCGCGGCCGGGGATGGGTCGCGCCGAGGTTTCCTTGGCGAGATCGTTGGTGCCGAGCACGAAGCCCGCAAGCCGGGTCTCGGAATCCTTCGCCGCAGCGGCGATGTCGGCGATGTTCATGATCGCAAACGGGGTCTCGATCATCGCCCAGATGCGGGTCTTGTGACCGGTGCCCATGTCGAGCAGCCGCTTGCCGATCATTTCCAGCTGGTCGGAATTGTTGATCTTTGGCACCAGGATGGCGTCGGGCGCAGCCTGTGCCGCGGAGGTCAGATCGTCGGAATGCCAGGGCGTGTCGATGCCGTTGACGCGGATGAAAACCTCGCGCGATCCGAACCCGCCCTGCTTCACCGCAGCCGCGACCTGGTCGCGCGCCGCCACCTTGGCGTCGGGCGCCACGGCATCTTCCAGATCGATGATCACGCCGTCAGCCGGCAGCGTGCGCGCCTTCTCGATGGCGCGAGCATTGGAGCCCGGCATGTACAGCACGGATCGGCGCGGTCGGTTGGTCATGGTTTCTCCCTGGTCAGGCAAAGCCTAGCGAGATGGCCATTCTCATGCCAGCGTAAGCCATGGGCGACAATGGTCGAATGGACGGCGGCGATGTCTGGCTCGCCGGGGCGGATGGCTGCCGCGCCGGCTGGCTCACGGTCTTCGTGCGCGCGAGCGGAGACGAGGCCCGTGTCCGGGTGATCCCGCATTTTTCCGGGATTCTGGCCGCGGCGGAAAATCCGGCCGTGATCGCCGTGGATATGCCGATTGGCCTGCCGGAGCGGACCGGCACTGGCGGGCGCGCTGCCGAGAATGCCGTCCGGCCGCTGCTCGGCGCGCGGCAATCGGCGGTGTTCTCGGTGCCGTCGCGCGCGGCGATGGCTGAGACCGATTACCGCGAGGCCTGCGCAGCTGCACTGGCCACCTCCGAGCCGCCGCGAAAAATCTCAAAGCAGCTGTTCATGATCGCGCCGAAAATCCGCGAGATCGATTCCTGCCTGCGCGACGACCCGGCCACAGCGGCGCGCTGTTTCGAGGTGCATCCCGAGGTCGCGTTCTGGCGTCTGAATGGCGAGCGCGCCCTGACCGAACCGAAGAAGATCAAGGGCAAGCCCTACGGACCGGGACTCGACCTGCGCCGTGGATTACTCGCGGCGGCCGGGCTGCCTGCGGCGTTGATCGAGGCTGCGCCGCCAAAAGGCGCGGCGTTGGATGACCTGCTCGACGCGATCGCGTGCACCGCGATCGCGCGCCGCATCCACGCCGGGGTCGCAAAGCCGTTTCCGGATCCGGCCCCGGTAGACCGTTACGGGTTGCGGATGGCGATCTGGGCATGATAACCGCACCTATACGCCGCAAATCCCGTCATGCGGTGTTTCGGAGCGCCCGTTGAGCGACGTTCTCGGCCTTGCAGCACAGAACCTCCTCTCGCCGATGGTTCTGTTTTTCGTTCTGGGCCTCGTCGCCGCGCTGTCCAAATCCGATCTCGCCGTTCCCGAAGCGATCGCCAAAGGCATCGCGCTCTATCTGATGCTGGCGATCGGCTTCAAGGGCGGGGTGCAGGTCGCGGTCTCCGGCGCCGACCTGCGCATGGCCGCCGCGATCCTTGGCGGCATCGCGCTGTCCGCCCTTATTCCGGTGATCGCCTTTTTCATCCTGCGCGTGACCAGTTCACTGTCGGCGATCGATGCGGCAGCGACCGCGGCGCATTACGGCTCGATCTCCATCGTGACATTCATCGCCGGCACGCAGGCTTTGCAGGCGATGGGGCTTTCCTTCGAAGGCTATCTGGTCGCGGTGGCCGCCAGCATGGAAGCGCCGGCCATCGTGGTCGCGCTGCTGCTCGCGCGGCGCTATTCGCGCAGCGCCGACGACGAGCCGCTCGGCCGTGTGCTGCGCGAGGTCGCCGGCAATCCGTCCATCGTCATGCTGGTCGGCGCCTTCGTCATCGGCTGGATCACCGGGGCGCGCGGCAACGAGATGATCAAACCCTTCGTCGGCGACCTGTTTCTCGGCGTGCTCTGCCTGTTCCTGCTCGACATGGGACTTGTGGCCGGACGCGGCATGCGGGACGGGCGGCGCTATCTGACCGCGCCCGTCATCGCTTTCGCCCTCTACATGCCACTGATCAGCGCGGCGCTGACGCTGCCCTTGTGTCTCATGATCGGCCTGTCGGCCGGCGGCGCGGCGTTGCTGATGACGCTCGCGGCGTCGGCGTCCTATATTGCCGTGCCGGCCGCGATGCGGCTTGCCTTGCCGCAGGCCAATCCGTCGATCTATCTGACGCTGTCGCTCGGCGTTACCTTCCCCTTCAATCTGATGATCGGCATTCCGATCTATGTGTGGATCGCGCAGACCGCGATCGGGTCGTAAGAGGCGAGGCAACGATGGAGATGCACGCCAAGAAGCGGGTCGAGATCGTGGTCGAAGCGCCGCTGCTGAACCGGCTACTCGCCTTGCTCGATGAAGCCAGCGTGTCCGGCTATACGGTGCTGCCGGCGA
>JAEZBA010000214.1 GCA_023430245.1 Pseudomonadota bacterium | reverse complement strand
CGCGAGTACCTCGAGAAGGAGCTGAAGCAGGCCGCCGTCTCGAAGATCGTCATCGAGCGTCCGCACAAGAAGTGCCGGGTGACGATCTATTCCGCGCGTCCTGGCGTGGTGATCGGCAAGAAGGGATCCGACATCGAGAAGCTGCGCAAGTCGGTTGCCAAGCTGACGGCGTCGGACGTGGTGATCAACATCGTCGAAATCCGCAAGCCGGAGCTCGACGCCCAGCTGGTCGCCGAATCGATCGCACAGCAGCTCGAACGCCGCGTGGCATTCCGCCGGGCGATGAAGCGCGCGGTGCAGACCGCGATGCGGCTCGGCGCCGAAGGCATCCGCATCAACTGCTCGGGCCGCCTGGGCGGCGCCGAAATCGCGCGCCTTGAATGGTATCGCGAGGGGCGGGTGCCGCTGCACACGCTGCGCGCCGATGTCGATTACGGCGTGGCGACCGCCTTCACCACCTACGGCACCTGCGGCGTCAAGGTGTGGATCTTCAAGGGCGAGATCCTCGAACACGACTCGATGGCGCAGGACAAGAAGATGAACGAGGCCGAGGCAGGGCGTCCGCGGCGCGAAATGACTGCCGGATAACGAGTAAACGTCATGCTGCAACCCAAGCGAACCAAATATCGCAAGGCCTTCAAGGGACGCATTCACGGCGTCGCCTCGTCAGGCACTGCGCTCGACTTCGGCCAGTTCGGTCTGAAGGCGATGGAGCCCGAGCGGATCACCGCCCGCCAGATCGAGGCGGCACGCCGTGCGCTCACCCGCCACATGAAGCGCGCCGGCCGCGTCTGGATCCGCATCTTCCCGGACGTTCCGGTGTCGAAGAAGCCGATCGAGGTGCGCATGGGCAAGGGCAAGGGTACGCCGGAGCTCTGGGTCGCCCGCGTGAAGCCCGGCCGCATCATTTTCGAAATCGACGGCGTGCTGATCGCGCTTGCCAAGGAGGCGCTTCATCTCGCCGCCGCCAAGCTGCCGATCAAGACGCGCTTTATCCAGCGTATTGCGGAGTGACGACGATGAAGGCCGCCGACGTCAAGGTCATGTCCGTCGACCAGATCGACGACGAGGTGCTGAAGCTGAAGAAGGAGCAGTTCAACCTGCGCTTCCAGCGGGCCACCGGTCAGCTCGAAAACACCTCGCGGGTTCGCCAAGTGCGCCGCGACATCGCGCGCCTGAAGACCATCGCGCGCCAGAAGAAAGCCAAGTAAGGGGCCCATCATGCCGAAGCGTCAATTGCATGGCCTCGTGGTCAGCGACAAGCAGGACAAGACGGTCATCGTCAGCGTCGAGCGCCGTTTCACGCATCCGGTGCTGAAGAAGACCGTGCGGCGTACCACCAAGTTCCATGCCCATGACGAGACCAACGAATATGCGGTCGGCGACATGGTCTGGATCGAGGAACACAAGCCGATCTCGAGGTTGAAGCGCTGGGCGGTCGTTCAGGGCGAGAAAAAGAAAAAGGTGCTGTAAGCGCGTTTCTCGCGCTGGCGGCGAATGAAGGATTGGGTGCCCCATGATTCAGATGCAGACTAACCTGGACGTTGCCGACAATTCCGGCGCGCGCCGCGTCATGTGCATCAAGGTGCTGGGCGGTTCGAAGCGGAAATACGCCACCATCGGCGACGTGATCGTCGTCTCGGTGAAGGAGGCGATCCCGCGCGGCCGCGTCAAGAAGGGCGACGTCATGAAGGCGGTCGTCGTGCGCATCTCGAAGGACATCAAGCGCGCCGACGGTTCGACGATCCGCTTCGACCGCAATGCGGCGGTGCTGATCAACAACCAGAAAGAGCCGGTCGGCACCCGTATCTTCGGACCGGTGCCGCGCGAGCTGCGGGCCAAGAACCATATGAAGATCATCTCGCTCGCGCCGGAGGTGCTGTGATGGCGGCGAAAATTCGCAAGGGCGACAAGGTCGTCGTGCTGGCCGGCCGCGACAAGGGCCGGACCGGCGAAGTGATCTCGGTGCAGCCGACCGAGGGTCGCGCGCTCGTTCGCGGTGTCAACATGGTCAAGCGCCACCAGCGCCAGACCCCGCAGAATGAGGGCGGCATCATCTCGAAAGAGGCGAGCATCCACCTGTCCAATATCGCGATTGCCGATCCGAAGGATGGCAAGCCGACCCGCGTCGGCTTCAAGAGCATGAACGACGGCCGCAAGATCCGTGTCGCACGGCGTTCGGGAGTTGAGATCGATGGCTGAGACCGAGAAGCCGAAGGCCGCCAAGACCGGTTCGCAGGCGGACGCTTATGTTCCGCGCCTGAAGGCCGAGTTCGACCAGGTCATCCGTGGCAAGCTGACCAAGGATTTTGGCTATGCCAATCCGATGCAGGTGCCGGTGATCACCAAGGTCGTGCTCAATATGGGCGTGGGCGAGGGGGTCAACGACCGCAAGAAGGTCGACAATGCCGCCGCCGATCTGAGCCTGATCGCGGGCCAGAAGGCAGTGATCACCAAGTCGCGCAAGTCGATCGCGACCTTCAAGCTGCGTGACGGTCAGTCGATCGGCGCCAAGGTGACGCTGCGCAAGGCGCGCATGTACGATTTCATCGACCGCCTAGTGAATATCGCGCTGCCCCGCGTGCGGGACTTCCGCGGCCTGAACCCGAAGAGCTTCGACGGCATGGGCAATTATTCGCTCGGCCTGAAGGAGCACATCGTGTTCCCCGAAATCGACTACGACAAGGCCCAGGAGACCCTGGGCATGGACATCACGATCTGCACGACGGCGCGCACCGACGACGAGGCGCGCGCGCTGCTCGCTGCGTTCAACTTCCCCTTCCGGCAGTGAGAGCTGAGCCCTCTCAGACGCGGATAGTCAGGAGACTTTGATGGCGAAGAAGAGTTCGATCGAGAAGAACAAGCGGCGCCGCCGGATGGCGAAGTCGTTTGGCGGCCGGCGCACCCGGCTGAAGGCGATCGTCAACGATAAGACCAAGCCGCTTGAGGAGCGTTTCCAGGCTTCGCTGAAGCTTGCGGAACTGCCGCGCAATTCGGCGCCGACGCGCGTGCGTAATCGCTGCGAGGTCACGGGCCGTCCGCGCGCCTATTACCGCAAGCACAAGCTGTCGCGTATCGCGCTGCGCGAGCTCGGCAACAAGGGCCTGATTCCCGGGCTCGTGAAGTCGAGCTGGTGAGAAGGAGATAGCGATGAACGATCCAATCGGCGATCTCATCACCCGCATCCGCAATGCGCAGGAACGTCACAAGCAGAAGGTGTCGGCGCCCGGCTCCCGGCTGCGCGAGCGCGTGCTCGAAGTGTTGAAGTCGGAGGGCTATATTCGCGGCTACTCGACCGTGGAACACTCGGACGGACGCAACGAGCTCGAGATCGAGCTGAAATATTTCGACGGCACGCCGGTGATCCGCGAGATTTCCCGCGTCTCCAAGCCTGGCCGCCGCGTCTATGTTGCGGTCAAGAATCTGCCGCGGGTCAATAACGGCCTTGGCATTTCGATCCTTTCGACCCCGAAGGGTGTCATGGCGGACCATTCCGCACGCGA
>JAEZBA010000686.1 GCA_023430245.1 Pseudomonadota bacterium | reverse complement strand
ATCCGGTGCGGGCCATCGCAGGCGCCGATGCTGTGCTTGCGGACAACCGCTTTCCGGAATTCGTTCTGCCGATCGTTCGTGCGGCGGCAGCCGAGGGCAAGATCGTCGTGCTGGATGGCGACAAGCCGATGGAACTGCGCGACGAATTGCTGGCGCTCGCGACCCATACCGTGTTCTCCGCCGATGGTCTGCGCGCCACCGCGGGCACCGATAATCTGGTGACGGCGCTCGGCGTGGTCGCCGGACATTCGGATGCTTTCGTCGCGGTCACCGACGGCCCGCGCGAGATGCTGTGGCTGGACAATGGTGTGCCCGGGCGCCTGCCGGCTTTCGCGGTCGAGGCGGTGGATACGCTTGGCGCGGGTGACGTTTTCCATGGCGCCTTCGCGCTTGCCTTGGCCGAAGGCGATCCCGTCGTCGACGCCATGCGGTTCGCTGCTGCCGCCGCCGCAATCAAATGCAGCCGCATCGGCGGCGGGGCAGGCGCTCCGGACCGCGACGAGGTCGCCGCGTTCCTCAGCGCAGGTGCTGAAAATTAGGCCTTTCCGTGGAACAATATTCTATATATATCGTCTAGACCCCTTTATTTTGGAATAATATTCCAGGTGACGCATGGATGCCATCGACCGGAAAATACTGCTGACCCTGCAGGAAGACGCCTCGCTGTCGGTTGCCGAAATCGGCCAGCGGGTCGGCCTGTCGTCGACGCCCTGCTAGAAGCGGATTCAGCGGCTCGAGGCCGATGGCGTAATCCAGAAACGGGTCGCGATCGTGGATCAGGACAAGGTCGGTCTGGGCATCAGCGTCTTCGTCTCGGTGGAGACCGACGATCATTCGGAGGAGTGGCTGGGGCGGTTTGCCGGCGCCGTCAGCGCGATGCCGGAGGTGATGGAATTCTACCGGATGGCCGGCGATGTCGATTACATGCTGCGGGTGGTGGTGCAGGACATGCAGGCTTACGACACCTTCTACAAGAAGCTGATCGCCGCCTCGCCGCTGAAGAACGTGACCTCGCGCTTTGCGATGGAAAAGATCAAATCGACGACCAGCCTGCCGATCCCGTGATCTGACCCAACGATCCGGAATGCGACCTGCGGGTGAATCAGATCTTGTTCACCGTCTCCGACAATCGCGGACGCATGTAAATCTGGTCGTTCAGGTTCATGGCGCCAGTCACCACATAGCCGATCGACGGCTGGTATTTGTAGGTTGCCTCGCCCCAGACCAGAGAGGTGGAGGGCGTATTCAGCGCGGGCGGCACAGTGACGGCGGAGCCGACAGCGCGCGCCGTGCCGTTCTTGGAGCTGCTCCACTTGATCTTTGCGTTGCCGTTCTTGTCGATCTCCACAACCGAGACCGTCACCGTCACGTCCTTGTCCGGATAGGGTGCCATGATCGCGGTCGCAGCTCCGAGCACGGAATTGATGCCGTTCGTGTCGATGTTCGAAACCTGCGCGACAAGATCGGCGACGGTACGAGCCGTCAGTGTCACCTTGCGGTCGATGCTGACGCCTTGCGACACCTCGACACCGCCGAGATAGAGCGTGAGCATCAACGGCAGCAGCATCGCAAACTCGACCGCGGATACGCCGCGCTTGTCCTTTGCGAAGCGCGACAACCGCAGCGCCACCGGGCGGGCCAACATGTTGTCGATCCGGTTGAGCATGGTGCGTCTCATTGGAAAGGCTCGTTGCGGAACGCGGACGTCGCCATGAGCAGGCGCTTGCCGCCGGACAGGTCCGCCAGGTTGAGGCCGAGCAGCGACACATAAACCGGCCATTCGTACAGCAGCCGGACCACCACGATATCGCCCGGCGCTCCGGGCTGATAAGCGGGCGTGAACGTGACATTGCCGTTGGCGTCGATCGGCTTCGAGGTATTCGCCGCCGCGAAAGACGAATAGGTGCGCACGTCGACCTTGATCCCGCCGTCGCAATCGAACAGCCCCAATATCCGTTTGCAGACCTCTTCCTTGAACTTCTCCTGGCTGAGACCGCCCTTCTGCGCCTGTCCGGTCATGACCAGACGCGCGGAATCCGCCGCCGCCGTTTCAAGCACCTGACCGGCGAAGAACACGATTGCAGTTTCAAGTATGGCAAACATGAGCGCGAGAAACGGCGCGGCCACCATCGCGAATTCGACTGCCGCGGCGCCGTCGTCTTTCCTGGCGAAGCGGCGAACGATGCGCGGGGCGAACCGTCGCATGAAACCCGATCGGGAAGTCACTTTCACGGCCTCTGGCATGACGCTGATCCATTGGTCCGGACCGTGAGGCCGGAGCAATGCTTTTCTAGCAAAGGCGCGTTTGTGAATTATTGCCCGGATTTGCGACAAAGGCCGGGGCATCGTTTACCGGTTTGAAACCATACCGGGACCAGGCGCAGCGGCGCCTTATCCTTGCGCCGGGCCGGGGCTACCCGTCAGCGCGCTGACGACATCGAGGTGGCCTGCGTGCTGCGGGTCGTGGTCTGCACCAGCGCCTGGTTGAAGAATTCCTGGCCGTCGCCGGCTGCAATCATCGGCTGGCAATTCGGCGCGCAGCTATAGGTCTCTCGGCTCACGCCTTTATAGACGACGACGGTATTCAGCGCGCCGCGGACTTCGATGATCTTCTCGAACAGGGCGTTGCCCTTGCGATCCAGCGCAATGAAATTCGTCGCGCCATAGCCCTTGCCGGTAAGCACGGCGAGCCCGCCGGACTGCAGGGAGACATCGGCGATGAGCGGGTTTCCGACCACGATCGTGGTCACGCGCTCCGGCAGCTTGACCAGCTTGGCTTCATCCATCGCGACATTCAGTCTGTCGCCGGGCGGAATATCGTTGGCCTGCGCCGGCGCCGAGAGAGCGAAAGCGACGATCCCGATAACAGCGGAAAACTGGATCAGGTTCCAGAGGTCCTGACGCGCCGCCATGATGATACTCCGCACAAACACACACACTTAGACCGAACGGCAGAAACTCGGCGGCCACACTCCGCCCCGTCCAACTCACACCAAAATGGTGAATCAATCGCCAACGCGACCGGTTAAACATCCGCAAGGCCGGGGAGCTGCACGGCATGGCGACGCTATGCGCATGGTTTGGATATTATGACCGCGCCTTTGTGAATCTGCATCAAGCCTTCCTTAACCTCAGATTCAGGCGCCGGAACTCCTGTGGGCGGGTGCAAGCGGTGAACGGTCTCATTGGAGTGGTGCAAGAATACGGTGCGCTCCGCGATTTCACGATGCCTTGCATTGATGCTCTGCGCACAGAATACGGATCGGTCGGTGCGAGACCGTGGATGTATTTCGTCAAATAGAATGGGAGGAAACCTGCCGCTTGATCGCAACCGGTCAGGCGCTGATCGGCTTCGTTGAATGCGCGACACATAAAGCGACCGAGGATGCGCGAAGTCGATATCGCTAACGGTTTCTAAAATCGTGCCTCGGATTCCTTGATGCCGAACTTACAGATTCTTCAAGCGCCCCTGTTAGCTTCGCACCACTGCCGGTCACGCCGGCTGTCTGGTTCTAAGTCTGGTTCAACGCTGTCTCAACGGAGCTATAACAATGGTGACCTTCAAGAAGTTCATTCGCGACGAGTCGGGTGCAACCGCTATCGAATACGGCCTGATCGCAGCCGGCATCGCCGTTGCCATCATCACGGTCGTGCAGGGCATCGGCACGAACCTCATTGCCAAATTCGAAGAAGTCAAAACCGGCCTCCAGTAATAATCCTGGGATCGACTGCAAAGCCGCGCCCCTGGCATTGTCCTGTGGGCGCGGTTTCGCGTTTAGGGAGAGTGCGTGGGGCGTTTCGGTGCGGCGATAACCGGACGGCAAGGGTGGTTCGGTAAGTTCAAGGTCGAGTAGATGCAGCGAGTGCGGCCATGACATTGATGATGACAGACGCGATCCGGCTGTTTCTGTTTCCGGCGCTCATGGCCTTCGCCGCCTTCAGCGATCTGTTCACGATGACGATCTCCAACCGTGTGTCGATGCTTCTGGTCGCAGGCTTTCTCGTCATGGCCGTGCTGGTCGGCATGGGCGGCGCGGACATCCTCTCTCATATGGGGGCCGGCCTCGCCGTGCTCGCGGTGACATTCACGCTGTTTGCATGCGGTTGGATCGGCGGTGGCGATGCCAAGCTCGCGGCGGCGACGGCGCTGTGGCTCGGTTTCGATCCGCTGCTGGATTATCTACTCTACGCTTCGATTTTCGGCGGCGTCCTTACCTTCGCCATCCTCCGGTACCGCGGCGCGCCGCTTCCGGCCCTGTTGCAAGGCCAGGACTGGGCGTTGCGCCTGCATCGGGCGGACGAGGGCGTGCCTTATGGCATCGCGCTCGCAGGCGCCGCGTTCGCGGTCTATCCGCAGACGGTGTGGATGAAGCCGCTCGGCATCGGCTGAGCCGCGGGCCGGCAGCCAGTTAGAAAAAATTAACTCGGTTTGCAAACCGCTCATTAACCACGAATTGACCTTTGGGTGGTGAAACTCCCCCTCACGGCCATGTCGGGCCGGTTGCGTCATTCGTGGAAAGTGCAGCGTATGAAAGCCGCGCGACTGATCGTCCTTGGAGTTGCCGTCGCCGCCGGTGGCCTGGCCGCGTTGTTGGCCGGGCGGTCGGCCTATCGCGCGCCCCCGCCGCCTCCGGTTGCCAAACTCGAGACCGTCGACGTTCTGGTCGCAAGAAGCGATATCGGCCAGGGGACGACGGTGAAGGCAGATGAGTTGCGCTGGCAGCTATGGCCCGCGTCGTCCGCGAGTTCGAATTTCATTCGCAAGAGCGACCGGCCCGATGCCATCGAACAGATCGCCGGCTCGATTGTGCGCGGCGGTACCTTTTATGCGGGCGAGCCGATCCAGGAATCGCGTCTCGTGAAGGGGACCGCGTCGGGCTACCTGTCCGCCATTCTGCCCGCCGGGATGCGCGCGGTCGCGACCGAGATCAGCGCCGAGACCAGTGCCGGCGGCTTCGTGATTCCGGGCGACCATGTCGATGTGATCCTGACACGTCGCGATCGCGAGGCGGAGAAACGGACCAGCGTTGAGACTTTCGTCAGCGAGACCATCATTCTGAATGCGCCCGTGCTCGCCGTGGACCAGACGGTCGCGGACAAGAACGGACAAAAGGTCGTCATCGGCAAGACCGTGACGCTTGAGCTGTCGCCGCAGCAGGCCGAAGCGCTGGCGCTGGGCAAGCAGATGGGCACGCTCTCGCTCGCCCTGCGCAGCGTGGTTGATACGTCCAGAAATGCCGGCGAAACCGATGAGGGGCCGGCCCGCGGCGGCGTGAACATGGTGCGTTTCGGCGTGTCCACCACCGCCGCAACGAAATAGCTTGAAGGAAGGAATCCGCTTCATGGCGAACCAGACGACGATCCGGACGCTGCTGATCGCCGCCTCGCTTGGCGCAACTGCAATGGCGACGGTGCACGCGGCGGAACCCGATCTGCACCGCACCCCGGTGATCAGCGTCGTTGGCAGCGAAGCGAGTTCGCGCTCGGTGAACCTCGGAGTCGGCAAGGCCGTGGTCATCGATTTGCCACGCGACGCCAAGGACGTTCTGGTTGCCGATCCCACGATCGCAAATGCCGTCGTCCGGTCGGCCCGCCGCGCCTACATGATCGGCGTCAAGGTCGGCCAGACCAGCATTTTCTTTTTCGATGCCGAAGGCCGGCAGATCGCGGGCTTTGACCTCGCCGTCAAACGTGACCTGAACGGTATCCGCGACGCGATCCGGCAGTCGGTGCCGGATAGCGATATCCGGGTCGAAGCGCTCGGTGCCGATGGCGTGATCCTGACGGGCATTGCGAATAATCCGGCGGATGCGCAAACCGCCTTCGCCGTTGCGGCCCGGCTGCTCAATGCCGGTACTAACAGCATGGTGAACGCGGGCGACAAGGTCGTGAATGCCATCACGGTTCGGGGCCGCGACCAGATCAATCTGCGGGTGACGGTCGCGGAGGTTCAACGCGAGGTGATCAAGCAGCTCGGCGTCGACCTGAATGGCACCGTCGGCGTCGGCTCCGCAGTGCTTCGGTTCAATAACGAGAACCCGTTCCCGGCATTCGGTTCCGCGCTGGTGCCGGAAAATTTCGCCGCCGGCACGTTCACATCCGGAAGCGGCAACCGGGTGAACGCTATTCTGCGTGCCATGGAACGGGCCGGTGTGATCCGCACGCTGGCCGAACCCAACCTTACCGCGATTTCGGGCGAATCCGCGAACTTCCTGGCTGGCGGCGAGTTTCCGATCCTTGCCGGCTACTCGTGTAGCGCCGTAACGGGCGGGACCGCGAATTGTCAACCGACGGTCGAGTTCAAAAAGTTCGGTATCAGCCTCGGCTTCACGCCGGTCGTGATGTCGGAGGGCCGCGTCAGCCTGAAGGTGACGACCGAAGTTTCGGAACTGTCGAACGAAGGCGCTTTGCAATTCGGCACCGGTCAAGATGCGCGTCAGATCCCCTCGCTGAAGGTTCGCCGCGCCGACACCACGGTTGAAATTCCGTCCGGCGGAGCGCTGGCGCTGGCCGGCCTCATTCAGGAACAGACCAAGCAGCAGATCAGCGGTCTGCCGGGCATGATGCAATTGCCGGTCCTGGGCGCCCTGTTCAAGAGCCGCGATTACGTCAACCGGCAAACCGAGTTGATGATCCTGGTGACGCCCTATGTGGTGCGTGCCGTCGCTCCGAAGGATCTGTCGCGTCCGGACGACGGCTATGCCGATACGTCCGACCCGTCGAGCTTCTTTATGGGCCGCCTGAACAAGATCTACGGCATCGCCGGCAAGGTCGATCCGAACCGCATGTATTACGGCAAATACGGCTTCATCGTTGATTAAGGCCGGACGAGGAGACGATCGCATGTCACGTCATAATACGATCGGCCGCCGCCGCCCGGGCGGACTGACGCCCCGGCTTCTCGCCGTCGTCGTGGCCGGCGCCGTCCTGGGCGGGTGCAACCTGCCGGCTTACACGGTCAAGGAAACGGTCAGTTACCCCAACGATTACCGCAAGCGCCATCAGATCGCGCTGCGCGACGGATCGCGCACCGTCGAAGTCTTTATCGGTCAGAGCCGCGGCTCGCTGACGCCGACGCAGCGCGCCGAGGTCCTCGCCTTCGCAAAAGTCTGGAAGGACGAGGCGACCGGCGGCGTCGTCATCGATGTGCCGACCGGCACGCCGAACCAGATGGCGGCATCGCAGGCGTTGCGTGAGGTCAATTCGATCTTCGCGGCATCGGGCGTGCCGATGCAGAGCGTTGCGGTGCGTTCCTATACCCCGGAAGATCCCACCAAGTTTCCGACGCTACGGCTGAAATATTCCACCATCGTCGCCGAAGCCGGGCCTTGCGGATTGTGGCCGCAGGATCTCGGGCC
The DNA here is from genome assembly GCA_023430245.1 of Pseudomonadota bacterium. Taxonomy (GTDB): domain Bacteria; phylum Pseudomonadota; class Alphaproteobacteria; order Rhizobiales; family Xanthobacteraceae; genus Pseudorhodoplanes. Next base: position 845 of record JAEZBA010000686.1, on the reverse strand, counting down.
GACGATGAATGCGGCCTATAACGACAACAACAATTACTGGAATTTGGGCTGCTCCAATCAGCGCAATCTCGCGGCGATGGTGGCCAATCCGGCCGACCTCGTTCAGCCGCGCGCCGAGACGCCCGCCTGGACCTCGCGCCGCACCACCGTATTTGAAAAGTATCGTCAGGGTGTGAGCCCGGCGACGACTTATCCGAAAGACACTGACGGCACGGTGAGCGACGTAGCCCAATGATGAAATCCGCATTTCAGAGCGCGATCGAAGACGCGCCGGAGGATTTGCCGGCGCGTGACGAGCACATCGCTCCGGCGCCCCGCATCTCGATCCAGGCCTTCTGTGAATCGGTGGAAACCGCCGCGGCGGTGCAGGCCGCGGGCGAGGACCGCCGCCTCGGCAAGGCGCATCTGAAAATCCAGATGGGCGGCATGACCGCGGCGCTCGAAGCCTATCGTTCGGCGCCGACGCCGAATGTGATTGTACTGGAATTCGAATCGCGGCCGGACACCATTCTCGCCGGTCTGGATTCGCTGGCCGATCTCTGCGACCCCGGAACCCGCGTGGTCGTGATCGGCCGCCACAACGACGTCGCGTTGTATCGCGAACTGGTCCGCCGCGGCGTCAGCGATTACTTGATCGCGCCGGTCAATACGCTCGACATCGTGCGCGCGGTCTGCGGCCTGTATTCGGCACCGGATGCCAAGCCGGTCGGTCGCATTCTCGCGGTTATCGGCGCCAAGGGCGGCGTCGGCGCATCCACTATCGCGCATAATGTCGCCTGGTCGATCGCCCGCGACCTGTCGCTCGACGCGGTGGTGACCGATCTCGATCTCGCCTTCGGCACCGC
>JAEZBA010000531.1 GCA_023430245.1 Pseudomonadota bacterium | reverse complement strand
TTCGCCCCACACTAAGTAATGTCCGTTCAATAATGCCAACACGCCGGCAAACCAGGCGCCGACCACATGGGCGGCCACGGCCAGGACTCCGGCTTCGGTCAGGGTGACGCTCATGGCCAGCAGCGGCAGCGAGAACAGGACGCCCAGAAGCAGGGCGAGCAGCGCAAGCTTGCGGAATTCGGGGTCGGTGATGGTGCCGGTCCAGGCGAATTTCTGCTCGCCGGCGCTGTTGAACAGACCCCAATAGGCGCCGACGCTGCCTTCGGAGATCTTCCACGGCTGATCCAGCGCTTCGATGATGTTGTAATCGATGCCGATCGCGTTGGCCCGCGCCACGAAATCGCGGATGATATGCGCCTGCTCGAAATAGCCCGGCTGGGCGAGCTTGAAGTTATAGCCGGCGCTCGGCCAGCCGAATTCGGCGATCACGATCCGCTTGCCGGGATACATCTGGCGGAGCTGGTGGTAGCCGCCGATCGCGGCATCGACGGCGGACTGGTCGGGGGCGCCTTCCCAATAGGGCAGGATGTGGACCGCGATGTAATCGACCGCGGCGACCAGCTCTGGATGGTCGCGCCATACGCTCCAGATTTCGCCGGTCGTGACCGGCACCGACACCTGGCGCTTGACGTCCCGGATCGCCTTGATCAGGCGGCCGACATTGATGCGTTCCTTGACGCGGGTTTCTTCGGCCTTGGAGACCTGGGCCGCGGCACGCGCCAGTTCGACTTCCTCCGGCGACAGCGTCTCGTTGCCGAACAGAATGGTCTCACCGCGGTAGATCGCTTCGTTGGCCAGAACGAGGCCGTCGAGATTCGAATTCCGGCGGGCGATGTCGATGATCGCATTCAGCTCGGCGGTATTCCGCGCGCGGTCCGCCATCCGCTCGCGGTAGCGACGGCCGTTCGTGGCGTCGGGGCCTTTGCCCTGCCACTCCGCGGCATCGAGACTGCCGCCGAACCAGGCGCCCGCGGTCACGCGCAGCCCCGACGAGGCCGCGATCTGCGGCACCATTTCCAGGCCCTTGGTCGAGGAATAGGTTCGGATCGCGCGCGTGTGCGGCGCGAGTTTTTCAAGGTCGGAACGGATCTCTGAAACCCCGACGGTCTTATCGGGATGCTTGCCGTAGGACACGCTGGCCAGCGGGCCCTCGATGTCCGGCGCTGAGACTCGCTTTTCGGATAAAGCCCACAGGCCCGCATGCACGCAGGCTACGAGCGCGACGACCACCGCGACCAGGCGCATAGAACGCGAAACCAAACGGGGCTGGGTGAAGGATGCTGTCCCGTCCCCTGGAACAGCGACCTGCTACGACAGTCAGATAGCTCACGTGAGCCAGATTTTCAATCGCATCGCGGCATGGCGAATTGATGACGTAGTGATGCCGTTTCGCAAATCTTAAACGCCGCTACTGCGTCGTGGTTCCTGACTGCGGCGTTGTGGCCGCAGTGGATGGAGCAGGAGGCGCCGCAGGATTAACCCAGCATGAATGGACGCGGTTCAAAATGTTTTCCTGCGCCTTGGCATCGACGATCGGCCCCTGCATGACAACGCAACGGAAGGCCGCCTGGATGTGTCCGCCGGGGCAACCGAACCGGTCGTACAGGTCCATGTGGCGGAAGGCGGTATCGAGATCGTCCTGAAACAGACGGTGGACCACGCGGCGGCCGACCCAGACGCATTCCGGATTGCCGGCCGGGCCGGTCATCTGTTTGGACACTTCCGAAAGATCGTTCAGGCGCTGCGCGTCCTTCCTGGCCTGTTCGGCGGCTTGCTGCTTCGCCTTGTCGGCCTGTTCGTTCTGGGCCAGGGCCGGCGTGGCGCCGAGGTGCAGGGCAAGGCAGAGAGCTGGCGCGACAATCAAAAGGCGGAGCATGATGGCTGGATACTCTGGCGCGTTGGCGCGACGTTGGTGTTAAGGCCTGCAGTCTACATCGGATTCCGTCCGCAATGCGGCCTTGAACCGACGGCAGGAGATTTCCGCCTTTCACGGCTTTTGTCCAGCTTGCACGTGACACCGCATCGCGGTGACATTTGGCGCGCACCGGTGTTCGTGCGAAAGGGCGGGCCGAGATCCCGGACGAGCACGGACGACGACTCCTGATGAATGAACACACGTTAAGCCGGCCGCTGCTTCCGGCGATCTTCCTCGTCGTGGTGGCGATCCTGATCGCACTGGTATGGTGTTGGCTCGGCCGGCCGGTTGCGATGCCGAGCGCGAGCGGCGCCGGAGATAAACTCCAATGTCTCTCCTACGCTCCATTCCGCGGCAATCAGTCGCCGCTGCGGGCGGATACCTATATCGCCGCCGCGCAGATCGAAGACGATCTGGTCCGGCTAAAGTCGCTGACCGACTGCATCCGCACCTATTCGATCGAGCATGGGCTCGAACAGGTGCCGGAGATCGCACGGCGGGTCGGACTGAAGGTCATTCAGGGGCTGTGGCTGTCCAGTCATGCCGACAAGAACCGCGAGCAGGTCGAGACCATCGTCCGGCTGACCAAGGAATTCCCGGACGTTATCCAGTCGGTGGTGGTCGGCAACGAGGTCTTGCTGCGGGGCGAATTGTCGGCTGACAGCGTCGCCGCCTTCCTGCGCGAGGTGAAGAGCCGGACGGCGGTACCGGTGACCTATGCCGATGTCTGGGAGTTCTGGCTGCGTCACCGCGACCTCGCTTCTGCCGTCGATTTCGTGACCATCCACATCCTCCCGTATTGGGAGGACTTCCCGATCCCGGCCACGGCTGCGGCCGCGCACGTCGAATCGATCCGCGAGCGGATGGCGGCGGCGTTTCCCGGCAAGGAGATCCTGATCGGCGAGACCGGATGGCCGAGCGCCGGCCGGATGCGGGAGGCGGCGTTACCCTCTCTGGTTAACCAGGCGCTGGTCCTGCAGGAGGTCCTCGCCGTCGCCAACCGCAAGGGCTACCGGGTCAACGTGATCGAGGCCTTCGACCAGCCCTGGAAGCGCAGGCTGGAAGGCACGGTCGGCGGCTATTGGGGATTGCTGGACGATGCCACCCGGCAGGCGAAATTCGAATGGGGCAAGCCGGTCTCCAATCATCCGCTGTGGCGGCAGCAGGCCGCTGCCGGGGTCGGATTCGCGGCGCTGGTCTTTGGCGCGGCGCTATGGGGCAGGCGCCGGGACGTGCCGGTGTCGCGCTGGGTCGCGGTCGCGGCCATCGCGCTCGCCGGCGGCGCCATGATTGGCTGGGCGGCTGAATTGACGATCTACGAGAGTCTCGGCATTGGCGGCTGGCTGCGCTCCGCGGCTCTGGTCGCCCTGGCTGCTCTGACGCCGCTGGCTGTTGCCTTTGTGCTGATGCGGGAGGAGCGGCTGCCATCCTTTGCCGACGTCCTGGGACGTCGCGACGGACCGGCCCTGTCCGGTGCCGAATGGATCGCGGGCATGCTGACTGTCGCGACCACGGTGATCGCGATCCAGGTCGCGCTCGGGCTGGTCTTTGATCCCCGCTACAAGGACTTTCCGTTTGCGGCACTGACCGCTTCGATCGTCCCGATCGCGGTACTGGCGCTATGGTCCCGTACCGGGGGCCTCGGGCAGGGCCTTGCCGAGCGGCTCGCCGCAGCCACGCTGGCGCTGTCGGCGGTCTATATTCTCTTCAATGAGAGTGTCGCGAACTGGCAGTCGGTCTGGCTGTGCCTGCTGCTGCTGCTGCTGTCGCTCAGTCTTGTTCGCTTTCGCGTCTCACTGGCCGCGCGAAGCTCAGGATGAGCAGGGCTGCCGCAAGGGCCGCGAGCGCGACATTATAGAGAACGACCCCGAACGCGGCGGCGACCAGGCCCAGCGCGAAGACCGCCAGCGTCGGCCGCAACAGGTTGACGATCGCAGCCCCGAGCGCGACCCAGCCGAACACCGAATGATTGAACAGCGTCATCACCAATTGGCGGGTGGCGCATAGCCAGGTCTGGGATCCGGCCTGACAGGCGAGTCCGACACTCGACATCTCGATGGCGAGATAGCGCAGATAGAGCGCATAGCCGAGCGAGATCAGGCCAAGCGCGATCAGCCAGCTGGTCTGGCGCGCGGTCGGGGCGAAGAGCATGGGCGAGGTCATGTCCGGACTATGCCGAACCGGCTGCCCTCGGACAACCTGGTGCGCAGCAAGCTAGCGCAACGCCAGGCGCTGGCCCTCGAACATGGTCGGCTGGCACGACAGCCCTGCGCCGGCCAGCGCCGCGCAAAGTCTCGCAGCGGCGGCGGCGTTTCCGATCGGGCCGACCACCAACCGCAATTCGACCTGTCCGGCGCGGCCGTCGCGCACGGCGATCAACGGCCGCAAGCCATCCAGCAGCACGCCATGATTGCGGCTGGCGCGCTCCCAGGCGCTGCGCAGCCCGGCGAGCGTCGGCGCACCTCCGATATCGATGCCGAATTCCGATTTGGTCGAAACCGCGCCCGGCTGCTCCAGTGCGGCAGCGGCCGGCGCCGCAGCCGGAGCGGCGGCCTGCGTTGTGGCCTGAGTGGTGGCCGGGGCGCTGGCGACCGGCATCGCCGCCGGCTGGGTTGGAACTGCGGTGACGGCGACGGCTGCAGCTTCTGCTTCCGGCGGCTTGGCGGTGTTGGCGCCGTTGGCGAGTTTGCCGATCGAGCCGGTCACGTCCTCATAATTGCGCTCGAGCGCGGTCATGCGGGCCAGCAGCCGATCCCGGTCCTCGGTGAGATTCCGGATCATCGCTGTCATGCGACGGGCATCGTCGAGCTCCCGCTCGCGCGCGGCAGACTGCCGCTTCTCTTCCTCCGCGGCTCCGGTCAGCGCGGCATAGGCTGACAACATGCGCGCATGACCGGACTCGGTCCGGGTGGCGAAGGCCACCAGCAGCAGGCAGGCGGCCGCCGCTCCGCCCCACAGCCCAAGCTGGAACAGCCGCCGGTAACCACCGTCATCTTGCGCCGATGACGAAGTGGCAGATGCAATCCGGGGACCGGGCGTTATGGGTTCGCTGCGAATCATTTGGAGAAATCCTAGCAGGAGCGGCCGTCGCTGGCCCGCCAGTGTTCCGAGGCTTGCCGCGATAAGATCCGGTTCCCGAGACGGAACGGTGCGGCCAAACGAAATTCAGCCGGATGCCGGGGCCTTGCCCCAAGCGTCGACGGCAAGGGCGGCTTTTCGGCGAGACCCCGCCGGGCTATGACGCGGGCCTGAAACGAGGTCGGTGATGGCAGAACGGACATGTCTGGCGGTGGTACTTGCGGCGGGTGAGGGCACCCGCATGCGATCGTCCCTGCCCAAGGTGTTGCACCCGATCGGCAACGAGCCGCTGCTGGCGCATGTGCTGCGCGCGGTCGCCGGTGCCGGCGCCACCGATTGCG
>JAEZBA010000409.1 GCA_023430245.1 Pseudomonadota bacterium | reverse complement strand
GGATTGGCCAGGCCCAGACCGCACACGATCAGGTCCGGCTTGGCCTTGCGACAACGGTCGAGTTGGCGTTCCACGTCCTGGCCTTCGCTAAGTGCGATGTTGGCCGGCAGCATCGCAAGCTCCTGCGCCAGATGCTGGCGATGCAGGTAGGGCGTGCCGACTTCGGTCAGTTGCATGCCGAGTTCGCGCGCAAGGAAGCGCGCCAGCGGAATTTCGAGCTGTGAGTCGGGGAAGAAGAAGATGCGCTTGCCGCCGAGCAGGGCGGCCTGCCGCTGGACGGCCTTGCGCGCGCGCAGGATCAGCGGTGCGGTCACGCGGTCGAATTGCGCCGCAGGAATCCCGAAAGCGTCGGCGGCGGCCTTGAGCCAGAGCGTCGTGCCTTCGACGCCGAGAGGGAACGGAGCTGCCAGCCGAGTTGTGCCGCGTTCCTCAAGCATCCGTGCCGTTTCGCCAAGAAACGGTTGCGCCAGCAGGAAGCGCGTGCCGGGTCCAACCGGCGGCAGCTCCGAAGCGTGCCGGGGAGGGAGGAAGCGCACGGGCGCGATCCCCAGCGACGCGAAAAGCCGTGAGAACTGGTCTTCGACGATGTCCGACAATGCACCGACCACGAGAAGCGACGGGCTTGCGTCGTCCGCCTCAGCGGGCAATTCCGGAACCAGTGCCGCGAGGCACGCATCCTCGCCCTGCGTGAAGGTGGTTTCGATGCCGCTGCCGGAATAGTTCAGCACCCGCACCGCCGGCATGTGCTGCCGCGACAGCCGCTGTGCCGCTCGCGAGAGGTCGAGCTTGATCACTTCGGACGGACAGGAGCCGACCAGGAACAGCATCTTGATGTCGGGCCGCCGCTCCAGCAGGCGCGAGACGACGCGATCGAGCTCGTCATTAGCGTCCGACAGCCCGGCGAGATCACGCTCGTCGATGATCGCGGTGGCAAAGCGTGGCTCGGCAAAAATCATGACGCCGGCGGCGGATTGGATCAGATGTGCGCAGGTGCGCGAACCGACCACCAGGAAGAAGGCATCCTGGATTTTCCGGTGCAGCCAGATGATGCCGGTCAGGCCGCAGAATACTTCACGTTGACCGCGTTCACGCAACACCGGCAGCGTCCCGGGTTCGGAGCCGAGTTTGGAGCCGCAGCCGGCGACATTCGGAATCTGCGGGCGCGCGTTCATGGTACGCTCCCGATCATCTCGGATGTTTCTTCGGTCTGACTGTCGCGGCCCTCAAGCCGCGCCATCCGCAGCTTGATCAGGAATTGCGCGGCGTTGATCGCGTAGGCGGCGTAGGCGGCGAGCGCGAGATAAAGCTGCTGATCCGGTGTGAGCCAGCCGAAGGCCAGGACGGCGAGATAAGCCGTGTGCAGCGCCAGCACCAGCATGCTGAAGACGTCTTCCCAGAAGAAGGCCGGCACAAACAGGTAATGCCCGAAAACGCGCTTCTCCCAGATGCTGCCGGTGATCATGATGGCGTAGAGACATAGCGTCTTGACCACGACCGAGATTGTCGCGGCGGCGAAACCCTCTCCGGTCAGGAGATAGCGCAGCACCAAAGCGAGGCTGATCAGGAAAACCGCGAACTGGACTGGTGCCAGCACGCCCTGGACGATGGTCCAGGGTGACTCATCGCGGCGTCGGCGCTGCTCGGGGGTGTAAAGAGAACCGGTGGTGACAGTCGACGATTTGTAAAGCTGTCTTGACAATCGCTCGGACGAGGATTTCGATTGGTCCCGGGGATCGCGAAACGAGACGGCGCGGCTTTCTGCCGCTTTCTTCACTAAATCACGGTCAATTGCTTGATCCGAGGGCATCGCGCTTCCCCTGCGCGGACTGGCTAAAGGCCAGCCAATTGAGAGGAAACGTTATCCGGCCGACTCAGAAGTGTCAACAATGATAGACGTAAAGAAAACTTGACGTTTTGTTTCTGGCCGGTTTCAATTCGAGGAGGGATTGAACCATGGTCGACATGAGACAAGCCACTTCCCCAGGAACCGCCGGTCACTCTTTCGACCGGGACAGCACGGATTTTGGTGGAGTTCGTTCCGGCGACAATCTCCTCGACTTTCCGCAACCGGCGCGCGCCAGTGCAGAAGATCTGCTCGTGCTCCAGCGGGTCGTTGCATTCGAAATCCTGCCGCGGGTGATCCGCGCGCACGGCGCCGATCCCGCTCAGGCCCTGCCGCGCTTGCCGGCGGAGGAACGGGTGAGCGACGAAGTGAAAGCGTTCTGCAACATCGTGCTGTCGCAGAATGCCGACGCGGCGTTACGACATATCGAGGCACTGGTTGCGAGCGGACGATCATTGGAGACCATCTATCTCGACCTGATGGTCCCCTGCGCGCGTTATCTGCGCCGCCTCTGGGATGAGGATGTGTGCGATTTCGCCGCGGCCACGCTCGCGTTGTGGCGCCTTCAGCAGCTTCTGCGTGACTTCAGCACCGCATTCCGCAGCCTTGGTGCCGAACATTCCTGTGGATTACGCGCTCTGCTGGTACCGGCGCTCGGCGAGAAGCAGGAACTGAGCTTCATCATGTTCGACCTCGCCTTGATCGGCGAGTTTTTCCGCCGCGACGGCTGGGATGCCTGGATCGAGCCGGATTCATCGAGCGCCGAATTTTCCGCGCTGGTACGCACCCATTGGTTCGACGTGGTCGAATTCCAGGTGAGTGGCGACAAGCGGCTCGATGCGCTCGCCGCCAGCATCAGCGCCGTGCGGCGCGATTCTCCGAACCAGGGGCTCAGGGTTCTGGTCTGCGGTCCCGCTTTCGTTCGCCATCCCGAACTCATTTTGGTTGTCGGTGGAGATCTGCCCGCAACCGACCCGAAACTTGGAGTTGCGCAGGCCCGTAACCTGGTCGGACTTCCCACAACGACACGTGGCTGAAGTCATTGCTTCAAGAACGCAGAACCAGGGAGGAGAAGGAGTGGGGGGCTTTCGCGTCGCAGAGAACCGAGGCGTCCGTGAAGCTGTTTCAGGCCCCGAAAGAGACGTTGGGCGATCTCGATGCGGAAGCCGCGGCGACCGTTATTGCAACGGCGGCGGATGTCGCGCTCGTCCTGAACGCCCAGGGCATCATACAGGATCTGGCGTTTCCGCGCGCGGAACTTGCCTCCGAATTCACCGACGCAGCCGATTGGATCGGGCGCTCATGGGCTGACATGCTGATCGAGGACAGCCGCCCGAAAGTGAGGGCGCTCCTCGACGAGGCGACCGGCACCACCACATCGCGCTGGCGACAGCTTAATCACCGGTCGGCCAGCGGTTCCGAATTTCCCATTCTCTATTCGGTCGTCAAGATCGGCGCCAACGATCGCTTTGTTGCGGTCGGGCGTGACCTTCGTACACTGGCGACGCTGCAGCAGCGGCTGGTCGAAGCGCAGGTATCAATGGAGCGCGATTATTCGCGCCTGCGGCACGTCGAGACCCGATATCGGATCCTGTTTCAGACTTCGGCAGAGCCCGTTCTCGTCGTGGATGCGACGACCGACAAGGTTGTCGAAGCCAATCCGGCCGCGACCCGTCTGTTCGGCGACAGTGTCGGCCGCATGATCGGAAACGGATTCCCCGCCAATCTCACGTCCGAGGGTCTGCAGGCGCTGCGTGCGTTATCGACGTCGGTACGAGCCGGGCACGGTGTCGAGGACCTGCGTCTGCGGCTGAGCGAGTCCAATCTGGAATTCGTTGTCTCGACCTCGCTGTTCCGTCAGGCCGCGTCCGCCTTCTATCTCGTCCGCTTCACGCCATCGCATATCCAGGGTGTTCTGCCGCAACCCTCTGTCGCCACTGCGCGTCTGGCCAAATTCGCGCGCAACGCGCCGGACGGTTTCGTGATCACCGATGTCGAGGGCCGCATTCAGTCAGTCAACACCGCGTTCCTGCAGATGGCGCAACTCCTGACAGAAGATCAGCCGCGCGGTGAGGAGTTGGACCGGTGGCTCGGCCGCTCCGACGTGGATATGCGCGTGGTGATCGCCAATCTGCGCCAGCATGGTTCGGTCCATCTGTTCTCGACCGTGCTGCGGGGCGAACTGGGCGCAATGATCGACGTCGAGGTGTCGGCGATTTCGCAACTCGACGACAAGGAGATGAGCTTCGGCTTCGCGATCCGCAATGTCGGCCGCAGGCTTGTCGCTACCACCGGCGAGCAACGCGTGCTCTCCCGGTCCCCTGAGCAATTGAAGGACCTGATCGGGCGCGTACCGCTCAAGGACATCGTGCGCGACACCACCGATGTAATCGAACGGCTCTCGATCGAAGCTGCGCTCGAACTGACCGGCGACAACCGTGCCGCCGCCGCCGAGATGCTCGGCCTCAGCCGCCAAAGTCTTTACGTCAAGCTGCGCCGGTTCGGGCTCGCGGATGGCGCCAGCGAGAGCGACGATGGGCACTAGATCGCTGCCGACGCATGCACGTCCCGATCCGGCAGCGGTCCTCGAACTGCTGAAGCCGATCACCTGGTTTCCGCCGATGTGGGCCTACGGCTGCGGGGTGGTCTCATCCGGATTGTCCGTCGGCGACCGCTGGCCTTACGTCATTGCCGGGATCGTGCTGGCCGGGCCGATTGTCTGCGGCACCTCGCAGGCGGTGAATGACTGGTTCGACCGGCATGTCGATGCGATCAACGAGCCGAACCGGCCGATCCCGTCCGGCCGCGTGCCCGGTGCCTGGGGACTTTATATCGCGATCGCATGGACGCTGCTGTCGCTGCTGGTCGCGACCGCGCTCGGACCGTGGGGATTTGCGGCTGCCGTCGTCGGGCTCGCACTCGCCTGGGCTTACAGCGCGCCGCCGTTCCGGCTGAAGCAGAACGGCTGGTGGGGCAACTCCGCCGTTGCCGGATGCTACGAGGGCTTGCCGTGGTTCACCGGTGCCGCGGTCATGGCGGCGGCGTTTCCCGACTGGCGGATCGTGCTGCTCGCCGCGGTCTACAGCGTCGGCGCGCACGGCATCATGACCCTCAACGACTTCAAGTCGATCGAGGGCGACAAGCGGATGGGGATCGCCTCGTTGCCGGTGCAACTCGGTCCCGACCGCGCCGCACTGCTGGCCTGCATCGTCATGGCATTGCCGCAGGTGGCGGTGGTGGCAATTCTGCTGTTGTGGGATCGCCCGTGGCATGCCGCTGCGGTGGCTGCCGTTCTCGCCGTACAGATCCTGCTCATGCCCCGCCTGCTCGGCGATCCGCGCGGCAAGGCAGCCTGGTACAACGCGACCGGCGTCACGCTTTACGTCAGCGGCATGCTGATCAGCGCATTCGCGGTCGGCTCGCTCGTCGCAGGTGGCGCATGACCACAATGAAACCGCTCGGCTGGTTCGGCATCGTGCGGCTCGGCCTCGTGCAGACGGCGCTCGGTGCCATCGTGGTTCTCACCACCTCGACGTTGAACCGGGTGATGGTCGTCGAAATGGCTCTGCCAGCGATGGTGCCCGGAGCGCTGGTGGCACTGCATTACGCGCTGCAGATTTTCCGGCCTCGTTTCGGGTTCGGGTCCGACTCGGGCGGCCGCCGCACGCCATGGATCGTTGGTGGCATGGCGGTGCTGTGCGCGGGCGGCACGATTGCGGCCATAGCAACCGCGCTGATGGCGACGCATCCCATTGCCGGGATCGGCCTCGCGGTGCTGGGATTCCTGTGCATCGGATTCGGTGTCGGTGCATCGGGGACAACGCTGCTGGTGTTGCTCGCAACCCGCACCGACGAGCGCCGGCGTCCGGCCGCGGCCACCATCGTCTGGGTGATGATGATCGCGGGCTTCATCGTCACGGCGGCGACCGCGGGGTCGCTGCTCGATCCGTTCTCAACGGCACGGCTGGTTGCGGTGGCGAGCGGTGTCTCGTTTGCGGCCTTCGTCCTGTCGTTGATCGCCGTCTGGGGCATCGAAGGCGACACACCGAAGCTGATTGCAGCTTCGTCGCAGCAAAAGGCGACCTTCCGTCAGGCGCTGGCCGAAGTCTGGGCGGAGCCGCAGGCGCGGCGCTTCGGAATTTTTGTATTCATTTCCATGCTCGCCTTCAGCGCGCAGGACCTGATCCTCGAGCCGTTCGCAGGCATCGTGTTCGGCTACACACCGGGTGAATCCACGCGCCTGTCGGGCATTCAGAATAGCGGCGTTCTCGCGGGCATGGTTCTCGTTGCGATCGCCGGCAGCGCCATCGGCGGCAAGCGGCTCGGCTCCTTGCCGATGTGGATGGTGACGGGTTGCGTCTGCTCTGCGCTGTCGCTGTTTGGCCTGGCAATGGCGGCGGCGATCGGTCCGTCGTGGCCGCTGCGGATCTCCGTCTTCTCGCTCGGCTTTTTCAACGGCGTGTACGCTGTGGCGGCAATCGGTTCGATGATGGCGCTGGTCGCAAAGGGCGCACCGTCGCGCGAAGGCGTCCGCATGGGATTGTGGGGTGCGTCCCAGGCCTTTGCGTTTGGTCTCGGCGGCTTTCTCGGGGCAGCCGCCAGCGATCTCGCGCGCCATTGGCTCGGCTCGCCGGCTGCGGCCTACGGCACCGTGTTCGCGATCGAAGGACTTCTGTTCCTTCTCGCCGCCGTGCTGGCGCTGCGGCTGAACCGCAATCCGGCAACCGAGAGAACAGCGATCAAGACACTCTCAGGGAGGAATGCCCATGCATCCGCGTGAGACTTTCGATGTCGTCGTCGTGGGTGGCGGCCCGAGCGGGGCGACCGCGGCCAGCGTGCTGGCGCGCCAGGGCCGCTCGGTGCTGCTGCTCGACCGCGCCGGACGCATCAAGCCCTGCGGCGGTGCAATCCCGCCGCGCCTGATCCGCGACTTCGAGATTCCAGACGAATTGCTGGTGGCGCGCGTCACCTCCGCGCGCATCGTCTCGCCGAAGGACCGGCATGTCGATATGCCGATCGACGGCGGCTTCGTCGGGATGGTGGATCGCGACGTGTTCGACGAATGGCTGCGCGAACGTGCCGCGCGCGACGGTGCGATCCGCAGAACCGGAACCTTCCAGGCCTTCGAGCGCGATGCCGATGGCACGGCGGTCCTGCATTATCGGAGCAAGGGGCAGGACGGGGCGGTGCGGGCGCGTGCCGTGATCGGCGCCGACGGCGCCTTGTCGGCGGTTGCGCGCGAAGCGATGCCCGATCTCGAAACCGTTCCTTATGTCTTTGCCTATCATGAGATCGTGCGGTCGCCGCGTCAGGACAGCCGGTACTTCGACGGCAAGCGATGCGATGTCTATTATCGCGGCGAACTCTCGCCCGACTTCTACAGCTGGATCTTTCCGCACGGCGACACCGCGAGTATCGGCACTGGCTCGGCGCATAAGGGGTTTTCGCTGCGCAATGCCGTCGGCGCCTTGCGCGAATGCGCCGGCCTCGACGGGCTGGAAACCATCCGGCGCGAAGGGGCGCCGATTCCGCTGCGGCCGCTGTCGCGCTGGGACAATGGCCGCGACATCGTGCTGGCCGGCGATGCGGCGGGCATCGTCGCGCCGGCGTCTGGTGAAGGCATTTACTACGCGATGGCCGGCGGACAGACGAGCGCGGAGGCGGCCGGCCGGTTCCTCGACACCGGCAATCCGCGCGAACTCGCCTCGGCGCGCAAGCGCTTCATGAAGCAGCACGGCTCGGTGTTCCGCGTGCTCGGCATGATGCAGCGCTTCTGGTATGCGAGCGATAACAGGCGCGAGCGCTTTGTCAGCATCTGCCGCGACCGCGACGTGCAGCAGCTCACCTGGGACGCCTATATGAACAAGGAACTGGTGCGCGCGAAGCCGATCGCGCATATGCGAATCTTCTTCAAGAATATCGCGCATCTGACCGGGCTGGCTCGGGTGTGACGGGACCATGGAGACATTTTTCAGCAGCGGCATGGTGGCGGATGTGATCCTGGTTGTGATGATCGCCGAGGCGCTGCTGCTGCTTTTGTACCGGAGGATGACCGGTCGTGGGGT
>JAEZBA010000375.1 GCA_023430245.1 Pseudomonadota bacterium | reverse complement strand
ACACAATCCACTGACTCGATCAGCTTGAGATTCGAGCGAAGCTCGCGGCGACATTCGCGCGCGCCACATCGCGTGCGCCGCCATGCCGCAACTTGACTCTCCCGCATCCATGCCATTGGATCGGCGCAAGACCAATCAACTAACAATAATTTTTCGCGGGGAGAAAAATCGCATGAAACGCCTTAGCCTCCTGACCGGATTGTTCGCCGGCATCGCTGCCTGCGTTTCGACGACGGCGATCGCGCAGACCTATCCGAACCAGCCGATCCGCATTATCGCGCCGTTCCCCGCGGGCGGCCTGGTCGATGTGCTGGCGCGCGCGGTCGGCGACGAAATGTCGAAGAGCATGGGGCAGCCGGTCATCGTCGAGAACAAGCCGGGCGCCGGCGGCAATATCGGCGCCGAACTGGTCTCGAAAGCCGCACCCGACGGCTACACGCTGATGATGACCTCGCCGGGCATCCAGAGCATCAACCAGTTCCTCTACAAGACAATGCCGTTCGACCCGGAAAAGGCGTTCACCCCGATCTCGCTGGTCGCCGACATGCCGATGCTGGTGCTGGTGCAGCCGAAGACCGGCATCAAGACGCTCAAGGATCTGGTCGCGGCCGCGAAGGCCAATCCCAGCAAGCTGAATTTCGGATCGGCCGGCGTCGGCACCACCGGCCATCTCGGGCAGGCGCTGCTGGTGCATGTCGGCGACATGAAGGTCACGCACGTTCCCTACAAGGGCGCGGCGCCCGCGGTAAACGATCTGCTCGCCGGCCATATCGACGGCGTCGTCGACAACCCGCCGATCGTGATGGCGCATATCAAGGCCGGCACCGTCACGCCGCTCGCGGTGGCGGCGAAGGAGCGCCTGTCGGTGCTTCCCGATGTGCCGACATCGGTCGAGGCCGGGTTGCCGGACTGGCAGGCCTCGTCATGGTTCGGACTGATGGCGCCGGCCGGCACGCCGCCGGACGTGGTGAAGCGCCTGCATGCCGAAGTCGTCAAGGCGCTGAAGCAGCCGTCGATGCAGCGCTTCGTCACCGAATCCGGGTTGAAGCTGGTCGGCAATACGCCGGAGGAGTTCAACACCCTGATCGTCGCAGAGCGCAAGAAGTGGGGCGACATCATCAAGGCTGCGAATATCCAGGCGAACTGACCGGCGCGGATCGCACCGCCCCTTGGCTTGTCATGCCTCGCGAAGGCGGGGCATCCGTACGGTCAAGCACGCTTGACGTCACTGGAGCGCCCGCCTGCGCGGGCGATGACAGCTTCCGGCGTCAGCGCTCCAGCTTGTAGCCATCGCGTGTAAAGCGGAACAGCGCCTGCGCCGCCTTCACGCGCGCGCTCGGTCCCGGCGTGATGCCCCAGTGATCGAGCCTGCCGGGCGGCCAGGTCCAGTCCTGCGGCATGCCGACCTTGTAGCCGTCGTCGACCTGCATCATCTCGCCGGTATATTCGACCGGGATTTCGCCCGGCCCGCAGAAATACGCGAACACGTTGTTGCCCGGCCCATGCCGGCCCGGTCCCCATTCGACCGGATAGCCATGGTCGCGCATGCGGCCGATGCCGCGCATGACGGAATCGAGGTCCGGCATCTCGAAGGCGATGTGATTGAGATTGGCGTTGTCGTTGAAGCCGAGCACCAGGCTATGATGGTCGGCATTGCAGCGGATGAACCGGAATTGCCGGGTCTGATCCGACAGCCTGAAGCCCAGCACGTCGCGGAAAAATTCGAAGGTGGCGGCGTTGTCGCGGCAATTCAGGTTCACATGCGACAGCTTGGTGGGGCGGTCCGCCTGCGGCGCAGCGTCGGCATGATCGGCGACATCGCAGACCACGGCGAGGTTGCGTCCTTCCGGGTCCTGAAAGCCGAAGCCGTAGCCGCCGGGTGTTTTCAAGGGGCGCGGCGCGCCGTCGGTGGCGCTCCCGGCGCGCGTGACCTTTTCGAACAGCGCATCGACCGCGCGCCGGTCATCCGCCTGCATCACGATGCGCACGAGGCCTGCTTCCGCGGCCGGCGCGGCGCGCAGGCTGAGCGCATGAAAGCAGGGTCCGGTGGCGCGCAGATAGACGATGCCGTCGGACGACGCGACCTCCTGCAGATGCCAGACGCCGGTGAAGAAGGCGCGTGCGGCCGCAAGGTCGGGGACCGCGAGGTCGACGCTGCGCACGGCGGTGACAGATGCTGGGTTCAAGCCCGCCTCCCAAAAATCAGGCGAGCTTCCTGCCGGTCATTCGCCGCGTTGGCAAGTGAGCGGGATGGCAAAAAGGACAACCTGTTGTAAGGAGTGGCCCCGTCCCGTTTCCATGGTGTCTTCAAGAATGTCCGCGATCGAGCCGCAAGAGGGTGATTTCATCATCCGGGATTTCCAATTCCAGAGCGGGGAGGTGCTGCCCGAACTGCGCCAGCATTACTTGACGCTCGGCGAACCGAGGCGCGATGCGAAGGGCGAAATCGTCAACGCGGTGCTATTGCTGCACAACACGACCGGGAGCGGCAAAGGTTGGCTGACGGCCGAACTCGCGGGCGAATTGTTCGGTCCCGGGCAGCCGCTCGATGCGTCGAAATACTTCCTGATCCTTCCCGATGCGATCGGTTTCGGCGGTTCAAGCAAGCCGAGCGACGGCCTGCGTGCGCGCTTTCCGCATTACAGATACCAGGACATGGTAGTCGCGCAGCATCGCCTGCTGACCGAGGGTCTCGGCGTCTCTCATCTCAAGCTTATTCTGGGCCTGTCGATGGGCGGCATGCTGACCTGGCTGTGGGGC
>JAEZBA010000288.1 GCA_023430245.1 Pseudomonadota bacterium | reverse complement strand
GCACAATGCTCACACCGTCGGCGAATGAAACCGGCCGCGTGGCGAAAACCGTCTGCATGAACGGCGCATAGGTGAACACGAACTGGGCAGCTGTCACCAGAGCGACTCCGATCAGGACCGCCGGGGTTCCCTCAATACCGGTCCATGTCATCGACGTCGCGTGCAGATAACGGACACTGAAGAGATAGAAGATTTCCATCACCACGATCGTGTTGACCACGATGGTGCGCGCCTCCTCGATCGACAGACCGCGCGCCCTGGCCCAGAAGAACATGCCGAAGGCCCCGATCACGAACAGCACCGAGACCAGCGCCACCCGCCAGATCAGCAGACCCGACAGAAACGGCTGGCCGGGCGCACGCGGCGGACGCCGCATCGCATCCGGCTCGGTCGGCTCGAAGGCGAGCGTCAATCCAAGCGCGACCGCCGTTACCATGTTGATCCACAGGATCTGCACGGGGGTCATCGGCAGCGCAAAGCCGAACAGGATCGCGACGATGATCGCCATCGCCTCGCCGCCATTGGTTGGAAGCGTCCAGCCGATCACTTTGGTGAGATTGTCGTAGACCGTGCGCCCCTCGCGCACAGCGGCAACGATCGACGCGAAATTATCGTCGGCGAGCACGATTTCGGCGGCCTCCTTCGCCGCTTCCGTACCCTTGCGGCCCATCGCGATACCGACATCGGCGCGCTTGAGCGCGGGCGCGTCGTTGACCCCGTCTCCGGTCATCGCAATGACGGCGCCGTCAGCCTGCAGCGCCTCGACCAGATGCAGCTTGTGTTCGGGGGTTGCGCGCGCGAACACCGTGGTGTTGCGGGCCGCCTCGCGAAAGCGCGGCTCGTCGAGACCCTCGAGCATATCGCCGGTCATCACCGCGCCGTGGTTGGGCAAGCCGAGCTGCCCGGCAATGGCCCCCGCCGTTGCCGCGTGATCCCCGGTAATGACTTTCACGGAAATACCCGCATTGACGCACTCGCCGATCGCCGCAATCGCTTCCTCACGCGGCGGATCGATCAGTCCGGTGATGCCAAGCAGGACAAGCCCGTCCTCGACATCCTTGAAGGTGAGATCGCGGCTGCCCTCCGGCATCGCCTTCGTCGCGAACGCGAGCACGCGCTGCCCGCGCGAGGCCAGCGTCTCGATCCTGGCGAGCCATTGGCCCGCGTCGATCGGTTCCGTCGCCTGTGCGCCAAGCACGCCCTTACACATGCCGATCACGTTCTCCGGCGCGCCCTTGAGATACAGGACGGCACCGCCCTCATGGCCGTGACGCAGTGTCGCCATGAAGCGATGGCGCGCATCGAAGGGGATCTCGTCGGTGCGGGGCAATTGCTTTCGCGTCAACGCAACGTCGTATCCGGCCTTGGCGGCGAAACTCATCAACGCGCCTTCCATCGGATCGCCGTCGACGATCCAGGCGCTCTCGCCCCGGCGCAGCGTCGCGTCGTTGCACAACAAGGATGCGCGCGCGAGTTCGTTCAGAACGGCCTCGTCCTGCGGATCGATCTCCTTCCCCTCGTGCGTGAACGTACCCTTCGGCTCATAGCCGCTTCCGGTGACATCGACCTCAGCCGAGGCGGTGACGACCGATTGCACCATCATCTCGTTGCGCGTGAGCGTGCCGGTCTTGTCGGAGCAGATGATCGACACTGAGCCGAGTGTCTCGACCGCGGGCAATTGGCGGATGATGGCGTTGCGCGCCGCCATCCGCTGCACGCCGATAGCCAGCGTGATCGTCATCACCGCCGGCAGGCCTTCGGGAATGGCCGCGACCGCGAGGCCCACCATCGCCATGAAGGCGTCGGCCCAGGCATAGCCGCGCACGTAGACCGCGAACACGAACATGATCGCGGACACCGCCAGGATGACGGCGGTCAGTTGCCGCGCGAACTGGTCCATCTGCCGCACCAGCGGCGTGGTCAGGGTTTCGACCGCGCCGAGCATGGCGCTGATGCGGCCGAGTTCGGTCTGCAAACCCGTTGCGACGATCACGCCGCGGCCCTGCCCGGCGGCGACGAACGTGCCGGAATATGCCATCGGCGTCCGGTCCCCCAGCGCGGCATTGGCATCGACTGGCGCCACGCCCTTCTCCACCGGGACCGACTCGCCGGTCAGGATCGCCTCTTCCACCGTCAGATTGCGGGCACGGATCAGCCGCAGATCCGCCGGAACGCGGTCTCCGGCCTCGACCAGCACGATGTCGCCGGGGACGACGTCTTCCGCGCTGACCGTGGTGCGATTTCCATCACGCAGGACGGACGCGTGCGCAGTAATCATGGCGCGGATGGCGTCGAGCGCCTGTTCAGCGCGCCCCTCCTGCACGAATCCGATTGCCGCGTTCAGCAACACCACTGCGAAGATGACAGCGGCATCGACCCAATGGCCGAGCAGCGCCGCGAGCACGCCGGCCGCCATCAGGACGTAGATCAGGAGATTGTGGAACTGCGCCAGGAACCGCATCAGCGCGGAGCGCGGCTTCGAGATCGGCAACCGGTTACGACCGAATGCCACCAGCCGCCGGGCCGCTTCTGCCGATGTCAGCCCTTCGGCCTGCGTATCCAGCCGGCGCAGGCAGTCCTCGACCGGCACGGCGTGCCAGGCGCATGTTTCGCCGCGGTCAGGAGGGCTGGAAGCGCGTTGCGTGGTCGTAGGGGAAGCTGCGGTCATCGATCCTCGGCTGGAATGTCCGGGCCATGACGTCTTGTAATCGACGCGTGCGGCGGCGGCTTGATGC
>JAEZBA010000247.1 GCA_023430245.1 Pseudomonadota bacterium | reverse complement strand
GGTCACCACCGCGCAGGACGGCCGGTTATTTCTTTCCGCTTTGTGACAGCGATGCCTTGTAGGCCGAAACCGGCTTGGTCTTGCCAGTATCGGCCTTTTGCTTTTTCTTTTCCTTGTTCGAACGCATCTGGCCTTTTGCCATGACGTCCTCCTGTGCGATGGGCCCGCGGGCCGAAATCGAAACGCCAGATTAACACTGCTTCGGCTTTCTCCAAAGGGCGGCCGACACGCGGCGGATGCAATTCCCCTGCGGCCGGCGATGCATTACTATTCCGCCACGCCTTCCGGAGACAAAGATCCATGGCCTTCCCCACGCCGCTCGTGCTGCTCCTGCCGCTGGCCATCGCCGCATCCGATGCGGTGCCGCGCTTCAATATCGAGCCGACCTGCAAGGGCGGCCTCGGCAGCCCCGGTCTGAACGAACGCTACAGCCAGTGCATCTCGGAAGAGAATGCCGCGCGCGCCAAGCTGGAGGCCAACTGGTCGAAATATCCGGCCGGTGACCGCGCCAATTGCGCGCGGACCGCGGGGATGGCTTCGCCGAGCTATGTCGAGCTTCTGACCTGCCTCGAGATGGATGCCGACGCGCGGCAGCTGAAATTCAACACGAAGTAAGCCCTGCGCCGGACGGACCCATGACCCTGGCCCCGGCGGACGCCGTCAAGGACCTTGCGCCGGCCGGTGTGCTGCGCGCCGCGATCAATTACGGCAACGGCGTGCTGGCCCAGCGTGGAGAGAGCGAGCAGGCGCCGCGCGGCACCGCCGCCGATCTGGCCCGCGAACTCGGCCATCGGCTCGGCGTGCCGGTGCGCTTCGTCTCCTTCGCGGGCGCCGGTGGGGTATTCGATGCGGCCAAAGCGCTGCCGCCCGATCCGCTGGCCTGGGACGTCGCCTTTCTCGCGATCGAGCCGGTGCGTGCGGCCGAGATTGCCTTCACCGCGCCCTATGTGCTGATCGAGGGCACCTATCTGGTCCGGCAGGATGCGCCCTACCAGTCCGTCGCCGACCTCGACGCGCCCGGCCGCCGTATCCTGGTCACCCCGAAATCGGCCTACGACCTCTATCTCACCCGCACGCTCACGCATGCCGAACTGGTGCGCCTGCCGCCGCCCGATGCCGCCGCGCTGCCCGGCCTGTTCCGGAGCGAAAGGCTCGACGCCATCGGCGGCGTGCGCCAGCTGATCGGCAAATACATCGCCGCCAACCCGGACCTGCGGCTGTTGCCCGACAGCTTCATGGAAATCCGCCAGGCGATGGGCACCAAGCCCACCCGCACGATCGGCGCCCGCTATCTTCGCGCCTTCGTCGAGGAGATGAAAGCCTCGGGCTTCGTCGCCGATGCGCTGAAGCGGAGCGGGCAGAGCGCCACCGTCGCGCCGGCCGACACCTAACTCCGCTCCTCGTCGCGGAATCATGTCCGCCTAGAACGGCCGTGCGCAGGGCCGCATGAACGCGCGTGCAGGTCCGATCCGTTCCCTCCAGTCACACAAATAAACTGCGGATGATTCCGGAACGATGACCTTGCTCTCCGGTTGAGGCGCCGTAACGAAAACCAGAGGGAAGAACCGCAATGAAGAAACTGCTCCTGATTGCCGCCGCTGTTGCGGCTGTTGGCCTTGCGACCCCCGCGAGCGCGCAGGTGAATGTCCGCGCCGGCGACAGCGGCGTCAGCGTTCGCGTCGGCGGACCGTCGCATATGCACCGGTCGCACCGCGTTCACCGTCATCATCATGTGCGCCGCGATTTCGCGCGCGGCAATTGCCGCACCATCCGTTCCCGCACCGTGACGCCGGGCGGCCGCGTGATCGTGAAGACCCGCCGGGTCTGCCGCTGACACTGAGGCGCACGTCATCGCCATGCAGACGGCCTCGCGCAAGCGGGGCCGTTTTGCTATGTGGCTCTCCCGATGTGCGACGCGCGCGGCTCTCTTTCGCATCCTGATGTGCGACGCGCGAATGCGCTCTCTTTGCTGTCCCGAGCGAATGCGCTTCTCTCTGCCGTCATCCTGAGGTGCGACGAGCGCAGCGAGGAGCCTCGAAGGATGCACGGCCGATGCTGTTGCCGTACGGGCCGTCGCCCTCCGAGGCGCGGCTTTCGATCGGCTGGCCAGGCTTCGCGTGGCGCGTACCGCCGCGCACCTCAGGGTGACGGAGCGAGAACCGGATTAAAGATCTCAAACAGCCACGGCTTCTCGACCTCGCGATGCAATATGCACCCGAGTGATGAGGTGAGGGGCGGACGGCGCGCCGACAGGCGCAGGGCCGTTCCTGAATGCTGCATCCCATCGCTGAGACACAGCCGCCTCTCGGCGCGCCGCCTCAGACAAGCTTGCGCCGTCCGGGACTTGTCCTGAAGCGGCGTTTTTGTGCGCGGCTCAAGCCGGACCGCACGATCCCCGGGCCGCGTTTGCGTGCCTGCACCCACCGGGCACAGGTCGTTCAGCGAGCTCCTCGCGCACGGGTCGTAGTACCCGTAGAGCGGAGTCCCGAGGCCCCCGGTGATCTGCGTGCGAGGCAGACCAGCAGGCGCCGCACCTCGCTCCGCTCAGACGACGCCTCGCGAGAGCGCCCCTCGATGAGCGAGGTGTAGGAAATAAATCCTAAAACTATATGGTTGTCAAGACATAAGACGATAGGTTGAATCCATACGGTCTTGCATCTTTTAAGATTAGAGGGTTAAGTGGCTTCATCAAGGACAAAAGCAGAAAGGCACAAGCGCCTCTTGAGAGCTGGGTATTTCCCGGAGGATCTGCCGCCGCCCTTTAACACGCGCGACTTGTCCAAGTTTCGCGATCATCTAGCGAAGCAATTTTCCAAGATTCCCAACGTGAACAAAGAGCCTAGAAACTATCAATATAGAAAAGTGACCGAGGTAAT
>JAEZBA010000136.1 GCA_023430245.1 Pseudomonadota bacterium | reverse complement strand
GCCCATGCCGCCACCGCCCATGCCGCCACCGCCCATGCCGCCCATTTGAGCCAGGATGATTGAATCGGCGGACGCAGGTGCTTTGGTGACGGGCCAAGCGCCGGCGGATGTGGTTCCGAAAATTGCGACCGTGGAGAGAAGAGCGAAGAGCGTGCCGGTGTGACGCATGGTTTCCTCCCGGATGCGGGTCAACAGACCTTGGTCTGATCCTGGCCCGGTTCCAAGGTGAGCACAGTTTGTTCCGCCTCAAAGCGCGCGGCGCGCGTGCCGCACTGCCGCAGCATCGCGCGCTAAACCCGCACCATGCCACCGTCCACGTAGAGCGTCTGGCCGGTCATGAAGGCCGAGTCTTCGCTCGCCAGAAACGAGACCACGCCGGCAATGTCGTCCGGCAACTGTACCCTGCGGATCGGCTGCAGTTTCGCAATCTGCTCGAACTCTTCATCCATGCTGGCACGGCCCGGCCGCGGCGCGCGGCCCTCGGTGCCCGGCGTCCGCGTCAGGCTCGGCGAAATCGCATTCACGGTGACGCCGAAATTGCCCATCTCGGTTGCGAGCGCGCGGGTGAACCCGACCACGCCGCCCTTGCTCGCGATGTAATGGGTGTAGCCTGACGCCACCGTGTTCAGGGTCGACGACGACATGTTGATGATGCGGCCCCAGCCGCGTCGCTTCATGCCGGGCGCAAACGCCTTGGAGACCAGGAACACCGCGTCGAGATTGAGCGACATGACGCGGCGCCAGTCGGCGAAGGTCACCTGCTCGAATGGCTGTATCGGATAAATTCCGGCGTTGTTGATGAGAATGTCGCAACGGCCGAACCGCATCTCGGTCTCGGCGGCAAGATAGCTGACGGATTCTTCCGAGGTGACATCGCAGGCCACGGCCATGGCCTCACGCCCGGCCGCCTCGACCATCCGAACGGTATCGTCGCAGGGCTTGATGTCGACCAGCACGAGATGCGCGCCGTCGCGTGCGAGCCGCTGCGCGAACGCCTGGCCGAGACCGCCGGCTGCGCCGGTGACAAGCGCGATTTTGTTTTCGAGTGATGCTGGCACCAGAACCTCCAAGTGCGAATCTCTCCCCGCTTCAGCGGAGAGAGGTCGATTTGCGACGCAAATCGGGTGAGGGGATCCTATCATGCAGGCAACAGCCCCTCATCCGGCTCGCACCTTCGCGCTCGCCACCTTCTCCCCGCTGAAGCGGGGCTAAGGACCCAACCGTCGCTCAATATCGGCCAGCGCGTGCTTCAGCCGCGGCGCAGCAAAGTCGAGAAAGCGGCGCAGCTTGAGCGGCGTGTGGCTTTGCGCCGGATGGATGAGATGGACCGGCAATGGCGGCGGCTCGGCATCCGCGAGCACGATTGTCAGCCGACGCTCTTGAAGCGCGGACTCCACCTGATAGGACAGGACGCGCACGATGCCGACACCGGCGATCGCCGCATCGATCGCGGCTTCGGCGTTGTTGACCTCAAGGCGCGAGCGGACCGGAATGGAGACCGCCCGGCCTTTCGCCGCGAACGACCAGGACGTCGCCGCTGTCGCGCCGAACGTTACGCACGGAAGCGCGGCCAGGTCGCCCGGCGTTTTAGGCATGCCCCGCATGCTGAGAAAATCCGGGCTCGCGCAGACGACCTGCCGCACCGCGCCGACGCGTATGGCGACCATGCTCGAGTCGTGCAGCGGTCCGATCCGCACCGCCACGTCGATCTGGTCCCCGATCAGGTCGGCGTTGCGATCTGCCAGCACGAGTTGCACGTCGATGTCGGGAAATGCCGCGAGGAACGCGGTGACCGCGGGCAGCACATGCAAACGCCCGAACACGATCGGGGCGGCAATAGCGAGATCGCCACGCGGGGTGAGATATTCGCCCGAGGCGGCACGCTCGGCCTCGGCCACCTGCTCCAGAATGTTCCGCGAGGCGGCGAGATAGGCCGCGCCCGCGTCAGTCAGTGTCAGCTTGCGGGTAGTGCGGATCAGAAGACGTGCGTTCAGATGAGTTTCAAGATCGGCCACCTTGCGGCTGACGCTCGGCAGCGGCACGCCCAACCGGCGGCTCGCGGCGCTGAAACTTCCGGCCTCGACCACGGCTGCGAAGAGCGACATCGCGTCCAGCCGGTCCATGCACCCTCTCACTAATTGAGATAATCAATATCATTATCGCACTATTATTCCAAATTGTATCAGGCTCTATGTTGCCGTCTCTCGGGAGGCGGTCATGCCATACGGATTTCTGGACATCGCGATCACGCCCAGCGTCAAGGCGGCACAGGCGCAGAATGAAAGCGCGCATCTGTGGGAGAATTTCAAAGGTCACCGCGCATTCGACCGCTTCACCGAAAGCGAGATCGCCTTCATCGCCGAACGCGACAGCTTCTACATGGCGAGCGTATCCGAGACCGGCTGGCCCTATGTCCAGCATCGCGGCGGACCACGCGGCTTCCTGCGCGTGATCGACGACCGCACGCTGGCCTTCGCGGATTTCGCCGGCAATCGCCAGTATATCAGCCTCGGCAATCTCGCCGCCGATG
>JAEZBA010000091.1 GCA_023430245.1 Pseudomonadota bacterium | reverse complement strand
AGGCGAAGCTGCGTCCGGTCGAGACATTGACCACGTCGGCAATGACCTCGGGGTCCAGCCCGAATTTGCGTCCGACCGTGACCGCTTCGGCGGCCGCGGCGAAACTGGTCGCGGCGAGGAAATTGTTGAGGCATTTCATCGCGTGCCCGCAGCCCAGCGAGCCGACTTCAAACAGCTTCGAGCCCATGCTGGCGAGCACCGGTTTCACCGCCGCGACCGACGCGGCATCGCCGCCGATCATGATGGCAAGCGAGCCATCCCTGGCGCGCGGCACGCCGCCCGAGACCGGGGCGTCCACGAGCTTGAGGTTGCGGGCAGCGAGGTCCTTGCCGAGTGTCCGGGTGCCGACCGGATCCGCCGAACTCATGTCGATGACGATCGCGCCGGGCTTCATGTTCGCGGCGAGGGTGCCGTCCTGCATGCTGAACAGGGCCTCACGCACCTCCTTGCCGGTCGGCAGCATGGTGACGATTGCTTCGCAGGCCTTGCCGAGCTCGGCGAGGCTATCGGTGGCGCGCGCATTATTGTCCTGGGCCCATTTCTTCGCGCGTGCAGGGTCGAGATCGAATGCAACCACCTCGAAACCGGCCCGCTTCACATTGGCAGCCATCGGCGCGCCCATATTGCCGATGCCGATGAATCCGACTGTCTTGATATCCATGATTTTGCTCACACCGGTTACGCGAGGCCCATTTGCTTCAGCTTTTCTTCCGCCGCGCGGAAGCCCTCGACGCCGCGCGGAATGCCGGCATAGACCATGGCGTGCAGCAGGATTTCCTGAATCTCATCCTTGCTGACGCCGTTGGCGATGGCGCCCTCGATATGCACCTTCAGTTCATTGGGTCGCGCCATTGCGACCAGCATCGCGAGCGTAATCATCGAGCGGGCCTTGCGCGACAGCTTCGGGCGCGTCCATGTCTGTCCGAAGCAATAGGTCGTCACAACCTCCTGCAGCGGCCAGATGAAGTCGCCGGCGGCATTGATCTGTCCTTCGGCGCCGTCATGCCCCCACATCGCGCGGCGCACATCGAGGCCGCGGGCGAAGTCCGGATTCTTCGAAGCACGCTTCGCCCGGGACTTCTTGCCGTCCGGTTTCTTCGCGGTTTTGGTTTTCTTTGCCTTGGCCATCTGAAAATCTGTCCTCCCTTGAACTTTGCCTTGGATGATTTGCACGATCATGTCGTGTTTGACCGGCCGACGATAGGGCGTACGACGCGCACCGTCATGCGTTGCGGCAAATTGCCGGTAGAACGCGGATCGCTTATAGGCAAGGTCGAAAACGAAATTGCGCCATGCCCATCGCCCACTGAAAGCGTGGGACGGTGTCGAATCAGTCCTGTCCCGAGAGCCGCCGGAACCTCAATGAAGATCGTTCGCGTCACCGCTACTCCGCTCAATGTCCCGCTCCACATCACCGTGATGGGTCTGGACAAGAAGACCTCGCTGGCGGCCTGTTATGTCGAGGTCGAGACCGATACCGGCATCGTCGGCCATGGCCTGACATCCATCACCGAGGAAGACGTGGTGGCGCAGGTGGTCAACGGCGTGATGGCGCCGAACCTGATTGGAGACGACCCGCTGCTGACCGAGCGGATCTGGGAGAAGATGTATTGGACCACGATGCCGCGCGGCCAGACCGGCTATGCGGCGCATGCGCTCGCGGCGGTCGATCTCGCGCTCTGGGACATCAAGGGCAAGGCCCTCAATCTGCCGGTCTGGAAACTGCTGGGCGGCGCACGGGCGCGGGTGCCAGTCTATGCGACCTTCGGCTTCGGCTTTTTCGATCGCGAGCAGCTTGCCGCGGCGGCGAAGAAATGGGTCGCCGACGGCTTCCGCAGGCTCAAGATGACGGTCGCGAGCGAGGCGCTCAAGCACAAGGACGAGCGCCCGGTCATGGACGCGATCCGGGAAGACGCCAAGCGCGTCCAGGCGGTCCGCGAGGCGGTCGGCCCCGACGTCGAGATTTTCATCGACGCCAATTGCAATCTCGATCTCTACCACGCCACCAAGTTGGTGGAGATGATCCGGCCCTACAACATTTCGTTTTTCGAGGAGCCGCTCACCCAGAACGACATTCCCGGCATGGCGCAGCTTCGCCGCAATGCCGGCGTCGCACTGGCCTGCGGGCAGAACGAGGGGCTGGCCTATCGCTTCCGCGATTTGCTGGCCGCGCAGGCGATCGACTATGCGCAGCCCAATGTCTGCATCACCGGTGGCTTTACCCAGTGCGTGAAAATCGCAGGGCTCGCCGCCTCATATAATGTATCGGTCGCCAATGGCGGCGCCTGGTCCTATCACAACATGCATCTGCAGGCCGGCGTCGCCAATGGCTCGCTGGTCGAGCATCACTATCTCGCGGTCGAACTCTACAAGACGCTGTTCACCGGCATGATCATGCCGGCCGATGGCTGGCTGGCGCTGCCGGACAAACCGGGCCTCGGCTTCGAGCCGAACAACGACGCCATTCGCGAGATTGCGAAGCTCCCGCTGTCGGCGGGGCGCGCCAAAGGCTGAGCGGAGAGCGCCGGCCGTACGGTTACGGCCGCGTACCGCGCGAGGTGTAGTCGCCCCAGAACAGGGTGGCGGCGAAGATCGCGAAGGCCAGAATGATCAGGCTGACAACAAGAAGATTGGCTGCGGGCATCTCACGTCTCCTTCCCCGGATGGTTGGCAGACGGTGTCACCGGGGCAGGCGAGGGGCTTTGCGATAGCTCAAATCCGCTCGCTTGCAGCAGCCCATCGGCGATTAACGCGCCCTTAAGAATTTCAGTCGCAATTTCCGAATCAGCTCTTTTTGCGGGGGATGATGACGATGGCGACCTACAGCCTGAACTCTTCAGACGACGTGTGCCCAATACCGGAAAGCCTGTTCGGCCAATTGTTTCGGTCACATCCGCAGGGGTTGCCCGAACTGGTCGCAAGCATCCCCGCGCAGACGCGCGCAATGCTCGCACTGTTCTGCTATCGCCGCGCGCATCTGCACCCGCTCAGCCTCGCCATTGCATCGACCTGCAGTGAGACCGATCTGGTCGACGCCGGCGGCCGGCCTGGCGCGGCCCTGTATGAATTGTCCCGGCAACCCGAAGCTCCGGCGGCGACCCATCACGAGAATGGCCGGCGCAAGATTTCGCTGGCGAAGGGCCCGCTCTGGCAACCCGCGCCGTTGGAAGACGATTTCGAAGACTGATCGTCCAACGCGACAGCCACTCGATTTTTTTTCGGTTCCAAGGAACGTTGGAGCAATCCCCCGGTTGCGGTTGCATGAGGCCGATTGCGCGGCCGGGGGAATTCGCAGTCTGATGTGCTGAAACTGGTTCCGCAGGAACCTGACGCACGCGTCACCCCATCCCGCATCGGTCAGTCGGCAACGGATTTCGATCCGGAGCGATGCAAATGGGGGATTTCATGCGCGCGCTTTCAATTGCTCTCTCAACTTCGGCCCTGATTGCGGCGACCATGCATGGCGCTGGTGCCGCCGATATTGCTCGTCCGGTCTACAAGGCGCCGGAGCCGGTGGCCGCGATCTATAACTGGACGGGTTTTTATGTCGGCGGAAATATCGGCTGGGGCTGGTCGAGCGGGGACGGCGATATCCTGATCAATGGGGTGCCCGGCGCCGTCAGCGGTAGCGGCGACGGGTTTCTGGGCGGCGTGCAGGCCGGCTATAATTGGCAGTATGGTCTTTGGGTGTTCGGTATCGAGACCGATTTTCAGGGCTCGGCCGGCAAGGGTGACGTGACCGGATTCGCCGGCGGCAACGTGCTGACCGGCACTTCCAAGGGCCCATGGTTCGGCACCATCCGTGGCCGCGTCGGCTACGCCTTCGATCGATCGCTCTGGTACGTGACCGGCGGTGCCCTCTATGGGCACAACAAGTTCGACGGGGTGATCACAGGCTTCGGACCGTTCTCGGCGAGCAAGACCTCCTGGACCTATACGGTCGGCGGCGGCGTCGAATGGGCGGTCGCCGATCGATGGACGGCCAAGATTGAATATCTCTATGCAGGTCCGCCGACCGATGCCCCGGCAATTCCGAACGCGAGGATCACCGGCGGGTCCGCCGATGCGCATATCCTGCGAACCGGCCTGAACTTCCGGTTCTGATCGTCACACGCCCACCGCAACGATCGCAGCCCGGCCGTCCACGCCGGGCTGACGGAAGTGCCGATCTACGGCCAGGGTGCTTATCCAAGTGAGGAGGGCGGTCCGCTCAGGCGGCGAAGAACAGCGCCAGCAGGGTGAGGATCACGGCGGCATTGCGGACAAAAAAGGCAGCGGTCACCAGGGCAGGAAAGGCGGCCGCGTCGCGGAAAGTTTGTGTGGTCATTGTTCTGTCTCCCCCGTTTCGACGGGTGTGACCGCCATATGGGTGTGAAACGGCAGGGCCCCCCCAGGACTCCCTTCCACCAGGTTGCAACCCGTGCCAGAAATTCGACGGCGATCAACTCTGCATGGGGCTTGAATTCGGCTCCTCGTGCAGGGCGCAATCAGAATCGGTCTGCGGATTATCAATCATGGCTAGGGTTAAGCTGCACTGGATTAGCGATACGTTGTTCTGGTTTGGCACCTTTCGCAGCCAGGTGCGGCGCGAAGCGGACCTGTTGATCAATAGCCACGGCGCGCTCGCCTCTCGCTACGCGCGCGACCATGTCCGCCTCGCCAAGCAGCGGCGCCGCAGGCGTGACGTCACGCTTTACGAGGCGGTCACCGCCGAGATCGCAGCTCGCTCACCGCAGGTTCCGCCTACCGCCTGCGCATTCGGTGCGGCCTGGCTGCCTGACTGGTTGCCGGCCGTGAACGCCACCATCGCGATTTTGGCTTGATCAGGACGGACGGGTTTTCCTCGATCATCCCGCAAGCCCCGGCGGGCTGGAAGCAACGCCAGCCGCTGCTTTTATGGAATCTGGGATAGATTCACAGGCGCGATGCGGGGAATTGATGTATGATTGGAACCGGTGGAGGCCTGAAAGGATCCAAGCGATGAGCAAGATCGATAGGTCGACTGAGCGTAACGAGGACGAACTTTTCCGTATCCATGTCTCCGACGAAACATTGGAATGTGTCGGAGGCGCAGAGCCTTGGGTGAATTACACTTATTACAACTGCACGGGATACGGCTATTGCCCGGGATACTAGCTGGCTAAACTTAGCTTATTGAGCCCGGCCGGGACCCCTCAGCCGGGCTTTTTGTCGCGCTGCCTGCGGAGTTTTTTTCCAGCCCACGGAAGGCGATGCTCAATAGGGATCGTATTCCAGATTTTCCGGGCGCTTGTCCCGTTAAATCAGATCCGCGACCGGCAGTCCGAGCGCTATTGCGGAAAGGAAGGTCATGGATGCCTGCTTGCGATTCGGTTGGGAGCCTGACCACGCAACGCGACAAAAACAGGACCGTTCCAGAGTCGGAATAAGGCAGTCGATCACGCGGCCGTTAACATATAGTTAACCATAGGCCGGTGAGCAGCATGCTGCCCTCCACGTCACACCCAGCGTGCTGAAGCCGTCGCCGAGGACCGTTTACCGAGACGCTGTCCAACGAACGTTCTCAAGCATGGGCGGTATACCGCCGAGGTGATCACGCAGCGTCTTACGCTCAGTCGAGCACGCGCTAGACGCATGACTTGTAGACGAAGTGAGCGATTCGTTCGCGTAGGCACGCTAGCTTCGGTTTGCCATGGACAGTCGTCCGGCATCTCGGCCTTAAAACCTTTCGAAGCGCATGCCTTCTTGGCCTGAGCGCCGAGCTTGCTAGTCAAGCGGACGAAGCTGTTGCATCCGCTATGTTGTTGGCAGCCTCGCAAGGTCAGCGTCGACGAAGATGGTTTTAAATCCGAACCGTTGCAGGAAACGCCTCGCGACTCAAAAGATACGGAGGCGCGTCATTTTCGGTTGCAGAGACCGCCGGATAAAGCGAGCGAATGGTGCGTCCGTACACCCGGGTACACACC
>JAEZBA010000660.1 GCA_023430245.1 Pseudomonadota bacterium | reverse complement strand
GTCTTAGCGGCCTCGATCGCCTCTTTGAGATTGTTCGCCTTGAGGTCCGGCGCACCAATGATCAGGATCGGCGTGGTCGCCACGATCCCCGCCGCCTTGAAGTCGCCCGGCGCATAACCCGGATTCTTCGTCAGCGTCTGGTTGACCGCGAAGGCCGAGGTGGTGACCAGGATCGTATAGCCATCGGCATCCGCCTTGGCCGCCTGCATCGCCGCGATATTGCCACCGGCGCCGCCGCGATTTTCCACCACCACGCTCTGCTTCCAGCGGTCGTTGAGCTTCTGCCCCATGATGCGGGCGATCGAGTCGGCCGGTCCGCCGGGCGCGAAGGCCACCAGAAGCTTCACCGGCTTGTTCGGATAGTCCTGCGCCTGCGCTGTCGGCGTTGCGGCAAACGCAGCGAGCGCGGAACACAAAGCTGCAATTTTAACGACATGACGCACGAGCGTTCTCCCGATTGATCCTTGGCTGCGCACGCAAAGGCCATATCGGGACGTGCTTGGCAAGGTACTTGGGAGATTGCTGCCAGGATGCCCGGCAAGCCCGACAGATCGAGGCAAGTCCAAATGGCAACGCGGCAGGTGTGATTTCGCCGCGTCGCCCTTTTACGAAGGATCAGAATTCCTCCCAGGTGTCCGATTTGACCGCGGTCGCCAGCGCAGCCTGCATCCTGCGCGCCGGCCCACCTGCCACCGACTGCTTTTTCGCCGGTTGACGCGGCGCAATCGGCGTGACCTTCGCGCGCTTCTGCTGCGGAGCCACGCCGCCGGCAAGCTTGAACGCGGCCAGTCTTTCCACCATCGCGTCGGCCTGCTGATCCAGCGTGCGGGCCGCGGCCGCATTCTCCTCGACCATCGCCGAGTTATGCTGGGTCATCTCGTCGATCTGCGTCAGCGTCTTGTTGACCTGCTCGATGCCGCTCGACTGTTCGGCGCTTGCCGTGGCGATCTCGGACACGATCTGGGCGACGCTCTTGATCGATTCCACGATCTCGCTGAGGGTGGAGCCCGCGCGATTGACGAGCTCGACGCCGTCTTTAACCTGGCCGGTGGAGTTCAGGATCAGATCCTTGATGTCCTTCGCCGCCTGCGAGGAGCGCTG
The DNA here is from genome assembly GCA_023430245.1 of Pseudomonadota bacterium. Taxonomy (GTDB): domain Bacteria; phylum Pseudomonadota; class Alphaproteobacteria; order Rhizobiales; family Xanthobacteraceae; genus Pseudorhodoplanes. The sequence goes on along the minus strand of JAEZBA010000660.1, from coordinate 2,984 downwards.
CGCCAGACTGCGCACTTCGGACGCCACCACCGCGAACCCGCGGCCTGCCTCGCCGGCCCTCGCCGCCTCGACCGCCGCATTCAGGGCGAGCAGATTGGTCTGGCGCGCGATTTCGTCGATAACAGAAATGATGTCGGCGATCTTGCCCGAGGATTCTTCAATCCGCGCCATCGCCGTGACCGCTTCGGACACCACCTCGCCACCGCGATTGGCAATCTCGCGCGTGCCCTGCGCCAGGTCGTTCGCCTTTTTCGCATTGTCGGCGTTGTTCTTCACCGTGGCGGCGATTTCCTCCATCGAGGACGATGTCTCTTCGAGGCTCGCCGCCTGCTCTTCGGTGCGCCCGGAGAAATCGGTGGTTGCGCTGGAAATCTCCTGCGAGGCGCCGGTCACCTCCTGGGCGACGACGGAAATCGCTCCGATGGCTTCGTTGAGCTTGCTCACCGCGCTGTCGAAATCGGATTTCAGTTGCTGATATTGCTCAGGCACCTCGGGCAGGAGACAGGTGAGGTCGCCCTGGGCCAGCAGCGCCAGGTGCCGGCTCAGCAACTCGACGATCTGGGCCTGCTGTTTCGCCGCCCGCGCGTTGGCTTCCTCGGCAGCCTTACGCGCCTCTTCAGCGGCGTCGATATAAGTCGAGATCGCCAGATCCATATCGAGCAGCACGGCCTTGACCATTGCGGCTATGGCGTCGGCCGCCTGATCGTGCCCCTTGTTGCTTTTCAGAAATCCCTTCGGCCACATTTCGCTCAATGCCGCGCGGATGAGCCCGGCCGAGATCAGCGCATATCCGCCGATATACCAGCGCGGTTCGAGGCCGATCCGGGCATGCGTCTGCCCGATGACTCGCGAGCTTTGAAGATAATCCTCGCTGAATTCGCCCGCGCTGATTCGCGCCCAGTGACGAACCTGACCGTTCTTGGCTTGCGACGCACGGCTCGATTCCGTGAAGAAGCGCGCGACGTCAGGGACCGTGCCAAGCTTCTTGTAGAAATCATCGAGAATTCCTGGAAGCGCTGTGTCGATGAGCGGCTTCAGGGCCTTGAGATTCTGTTTCGACTTCTCGTCCATCCCCATGAAGTCGAGACGAGCGTTCAATGTCAAATTGTCGTTTGTAGACATGGTGCAGCCTGTTTCCCCCGACACACGCGAAGCATTCGCGGGTCAATGCTTTCGGTGTCGAAGGTAACGCAGCACAATTAATGAGCGCTTGCCGGAGCAATAAGATTTTTGGATACGGGATCAACGCGGAAAGCGAGTTCGCGACAAAAAATTGTCTCGAAGATGCCGGGCGCGAACAAATTTGATTCAGATCAATGCCGGCTCCAGCAAGCGGCTCTGCGCTTCAGGGCCATACGGCGCATTCGGCGGCATGACCTCGTCAATCGCCTCGCGCAGCAACCGCGCTTCATGTTCTGGCAGCCCTTCATTGACATAGACGCCCGACCGCGCAAGCGGCAACGGTGGCAGGAAGTGAAAATCGGCCGTCCTGAGATTTTTCGGCACGAGCCGCTGCGGCAAGGCACAAACACCCAGTCCGGCGCTTAGCGCGGTCAGATGCGTCGTCAGATCGTAGGCGACCAGCGCGATGACATAGGACGTGTCGCTTTGTGACAGCGATGCGATGGCAAGCTTGTCGGACAGGCTATTCGGCCAACTCAGAAGAGGAACGGGACGCCCCTCGCCGACGACAAAACCGGGCGAGCTGACCCAGCACATCGCTTCATCCCAGCACTGTTCGGGCTGACTCTCGTCGATTCCACCGCAAACGATAAAAGCTGCGTCGAGATAACCGGCATGGAGGTCGTCATGTATTGCTGTGCCCGTACCCCACGTTACGACCGCGCGGTGATCGTGCAGCTTGCGAGCGAGGTTCTGCTGCATGCTCATGAGATGGGTCGCAGCAAACACACTTGGAATTCCAATTCTGAAGGTCCGCTTTCTCTCCCCTGCTCCGCACAGCCGCAGCATCTGCCAATTCAGATTGAGGATACGGGTCGCATAATGCTTGACGGTTTCGCCGCGGCTCGTAAGCGAAAGACCGCCGTGATTCTTATCGAACAACTCGCCGCCGACCATCTGCTGCAGTCGCTTCATATGCGAACTGATTGCGGGTTGACTGAGACCGAGGATATCAGCCGCTTCAGTATAGCTTCCGGTTTTTTCAATGAGCAGGAATGAACGCAGGAGTTCGCTAGGAATGACCTCGGGTCTCAAGACCATTTTGGGTCGCTTTTTTGTTGAGGTCCGGGACAAACGCGAACACGACCCATTGTCTCGGTACCGGGTTGTTAAACGCCAACCAACGGACGCCACACATTAGAATCTGTGTAATCGAAATCATTACATCCAATTTTTGCAGGTTTTCAAGCCACCAGCGCTGGTGTTGGATCGAAGCCGTGAGTCATCAACTGCGAGCCTTTTTTTAGTGAGACAGCGCCGCAGCGGCACGCAGAATTTGTTGGAACAATACTCAAAGCGCATCAATTTTAATGCTGAATCAATTTAATTAATTGATGCAGCAAAAAATGCGGACCTTTCTTGCCGCATCGCCCGTCTGAACCATCTGGCACTCGTACTCACTCCCGCGCGGCGACACGCTCCGCCGGCGTGACGCAGAACTGGCGCACCATGCCGCGCCGGAGCACATCGAATGTAACATTGCGTGCGATCCGGTCGGCATTGAGCAGCCGGATCAGATCGTCGACGCCGGTGACGGTCTCGCCGTCGACTTTGACGATGACGTCGAGTGTCATCAGTCCGCCGGTATCGGCCGGCGCACCCTGCTCGATGGTGGTGATTATCGCACCCGAGGCGTTATCGACATCGGCCGCACGCGCATGACGGCGCGGCACTGCCACGGTCTGTCCGGCAATACCGATGAATCCGCGCCGTACCCGGCCGTGGCGGATCAATTCACTCAGCACGATCTGCGCGGTGTTGCTGGCGACCGCAAAACAGATGCCCTGCGCGCCCATGATGAT
>JAEZBA010000635.1 GCA_023430245.1 Pseudomonadota bacterium | reverse complement strand
ATGCCGACCCGGTCGCCCGGTTCGAACATCGCCAGGAAAGCCAGAATGAAACCCGCCGACGAGCCAGTGGTCACGATCACCCGGGCGGGATCGAGATCGACATTATAGGTCTCTCCGTAATGGCGCGCGATCCGGACCCGCAGCGAGCCGATGCCGAGGGCTTCGGTGTAACGCAGCGGGCCATCCAGCGCGCGTTTGGCGGCGAGAATCGCGGTCCGCGGCGCGGGCGCCGCCGGCTGACCGACCTCCATATGAATCACGTGGTGACCCGCGGCCTCGACCCGCGTCGCCGCCGCGATTACGTCCATCACCATGAAGGGCGGAACATCGCTGCGCGCGGAGGGCGACAAAATCTGGCGAGCGCGTTCCAGCATCTCTTTCAGGCGCCTGTTTTCGGCTCACGATCCGTCATACGCCCCGCTCCTGCCGCATTCGCGCGATTGCTTGCCACCGTTCCGAACCATGACCTTGGCGTGATTTGACCGCCTCCGGCGGGCTGACTAGGTTCGCGTCGTTAGCAAGACAAATCAGAGCGTTATGACACCAGCCGCAACCCCGCACAGGACTAGCAGGACGGTGACCGCGAAGCCAGTCTCGCGCCTGATCGTGGCGCTGACCGCGCTGGCGCTGGCCGTTCCGCCGCTCCCGGCCGCCGCACAGAAGCGTGGCGGCGGCATTCCGCTGATCCGCGACGCCGAGATCGAGCAATTGCTGCGCGAGTATACCCAGCCGATCCTGCGCGCCGCCGGACTGGGCAAGGCCAATGTCAAGATCGTGCTGATCAACGACAAGTCGTTCAATGCCTTCGTGGTCGACGGCCGCCGCATCTTCGTCAATACCGGCGCGCTGGCCGATTCGACCACGCCGAATCAGATCATCGGCGTTATGGCGCACGAGACCGGCCATATCGCCGGCGGCCATCTGTCCAAGCTGCGCCAGGAATTGGCCAATGTGCAGACCGCCGCCCTGATCGGCATCCTGCTCGGCGCAGCCGCCATTGCAGCCGGTAGCGCCGCGGGCGGCGGAGCCGCGGACGGCGCGGGCCAGGCCGGCATGGCGGCGATCATGGGGAGCCAGCATGCCGCGCAGCGTACGCTTCTCTCCTACCAGCGCGCGCATGAGGAGGCCGCCGACCGCGCGGCGGTGAAATTCCTGGCGGCGACCGGCCAGTCCGCGAAAGGCATGTACGAAACCTTCAAGCGCTTTGCCGACCAGTCGATGTTTACTGCGCGTTTCGCCGACCCTTATGCGCAATCGCATCCGATGCCGACCGAACGCATCGCCGCCCTGACGGAAATCGCGCGCACCAGCCCGCACTGGGACAAGAAGGATCCGCCGGAACTACAGGCGCGCCATGACATGATGCGTGCCAAACTGTCGGGCTTCATGGAGGCACCGCAAACGGTTGCGCGCCGCTATCCGTTGAGCGACACCTCGCTGCCGGCGCGCTATGCGCGGGCGATCGCCACCTATCGCCATTCCGACATCCGCGCCGCCGTCGCCCAGATCGACGCGCTTATCGCGGTGCAGCCCAACAATCCGTATTTCCATGAATTGAAGGGCCAGGCCCTGCTCGAAAGCGGCCGCCCCGCCGAGGCGATTGCGCCGCTGCGCCGCGCGGTGTCGCTCGCTCCCGACCCGACACTGATCCAGATCATGCTCGGTCAGGCGCTGGTCGCCACCAACAATCCGGCGTACGCCGATGAGGCGATCACGATCCTGCGCAACGGCCTCGCCCGCGAACCTGATACCCCGCAAGGCTATCAGCAGCTGGCGATGGCTTACGGCCGCAAGGGCGACGTGGCCCAGGCCGATCTCGCCTCCGCCCAGGCCGCCTTCGCCCGCGGCGACATCAAGACCGCACGCGAGCTTGCCGCGCGCGCCAAGATTCGTTTGCCGGTCGGCTCACCCGCATGGGTCCGCGCCGACGATATCGTTGCTGCCAAAGTACCGACGGCGGGCAATCGCCGGAACTGAGACCGTCACAAGGATTTTTTTGATGATCACCCTCTCCCGCCTGCTCGCCGCAATCGCCGTGGCGGTATCAATGTTCACGGCCGGCGCCGCCCTGGCGCAGAGCTTCACGCCACAACAGCGCGGCGAGATCGAAGCGATCATCCGCGATTATTTCATCAAGCACCCGGAAATGATCGAAGAGCTGCAGGCGCTGGCCCAGAGCGAGAAACTCAAAAAGGCGATCGTCGAGAACAAGCAGATGTTGTTCCATTCGCCGCGCCAGGTGACGCTCGGCAATCCGAATGGCGACGTCACGATGGTCAAGTTCTTCGATTACAATTGCGGTTTCTGCAAGCGCGCGCTCGACGACATGATGACCCTGATTAAAGCCGATCCGAATCTGCGCGTCGTGCTCAAGGAGATGCCGGTGCTGAGCCAGGGCAGCATGGACGCGGCCCAAGTCGGCGTCGCCGTCGCGATGCAGGACAAGAGCGGCAAGCGCTATCTGGACTTCCACCAGAAGCTGCTGACCGGGCGCGGTCAGGTCGACAAGGCGCGCGCGCTGGCGGTCGCCAAGGAAGTTGGCGCCGACATGGCGAAGATCGAAAAGGACATGAACGGCGCCGAGGTCAAGGCTGCGCTGCAGGAGAGCTTCGCGCTCGCCGAAGCCCTCGGCTTCCAGGGCACGCCGTCCTACGTGGTCGGCAACGAGGCGGTGGTCGGCGCCGTCGGCGTGAAGGAGTTGCAGGCCAAGATCAACAACGCGCGTTGCGGCAAGGCCACCTGCTGACGGTCAGGACCCGCTGGCCAGGGCATCGCGCCAAGGCCGCGGGCGGGCTTTTCCTCCCCGGTCGACCCGCCTATAAGGAGGCCCGCCGGGGCGCCTGCGCCCTGTCTTTCCGCATCCAGTGACGGCGCGACTTTGGCCCGATGGCGACGACGGTCTATGTCCTGAACGGCCCGATCCTGAACCTGCTCGGCTCCCGCGAGCCGGCGATCTACGGCCACACCACCCTGAAGGATGTCGAGGCCATGTGCCACGACGCCGGCCGGCGGCATGGCTTTTCGATCGTGTTCCACCAGTCCAACCACGAGGGTGCGCTGGTGGACTGGATCCAGGAGGCGCGCGCCAAACAGGCGGCAGGCATCGTCATCAACCCGGCCGCCTATACCCACACCTCGGTCGCGATCCTGGACGCCTTGCTGGCATCCGGCATTCCGGCCATCGAGGTGCATATCAGCAACGTCCATGCCCGCGACGCATTCCGCAGGCATTCCTACATCTCTCCTGCCGCCAAGGCCGTGATCTGCGGCTTCGGCGTCAACGGCTATGTGCTCGCGATCGACGGACTCGCGGCCATGCTCACACCATCGAAGGACTGACACGTGGCGTCTGACAAAGACAAGAAACCGGGCCGGAGCGCCCAGCATCCCGCTGCTTACGATGAAGACACCATCCGCGGGCTGGCGAAACTGCTCGACGAGACCGGGCTGACCGAGATCGAGATCGAACGCGGCGGCGAACGCATCCGGATCGGACGCGCCGCGCGCGCGGTCAGTGTCAGCGCGCCCGTGCTCGCCCCGGCGCCTGGCGTTGTGGCGGCTGCTCCCGCGGCCGGCGCCGATCTCGCCAAGCATCCCGGCATGCTGCCCTCGCCCATGGTCGGCACCGCCTATCTCGCGCCCTCACCCGGCGCCAAGCCATTCGTCGATGTCGGACAGAGCGTGAAGGCCGGCGACACCGTCCTGATCATCGAGGCGATGAAGACGATGAATCAGATTCCGGCGCCGCGCGGTGGCGTGGTGACGCAGATTCTCGTCGAGGACGGCCAGCCGGTCGAGTTCGGCGAGCCGATGATGATCATCGAGTAGCTCTTTGTCATCGCCCGCGAAGGCGGGCGATCCAGTCCTGTTGTGGAAATCGCTTGTGATGATCCGTTGCCTTGCAATGCGCTCGAAGACTGGGTGCCCCGCCTCCGCGGGGCATGACAGATAACGATGTTTGAAAAAATCCTCATCGCCAATCGCGGCGAGATCGCGTTGCGGGTGCTGCGCGCCTGCAAGGAGCTCGGCATCCTCACGGTCGCGGTGCATTCCACCGCCGACGCCGATGCCATGCATGTACGGCTCGCCGACGAAAGCGTCTGCATCGGACCGCCGCCGGCACGCGACAGTTATCTCAACGTGCCGTCGCTGCTCGCGGCCTGCGAGATCACCGGCGCCGACGCCGTGCATCCGGGCTACGGCTTCCTGTCGGAGAATGCGCGCTTCGCCGAAATTCTGGCCGAGCACAATATCGGCTTTATCGGTCCCAAGGCGGAGCATATCCGCACCATGGGCGACAAGATCGAGGCCAAGCGGACCGCGAAGAAGCTCGGTATTCCCGTCGTTCCCGGCTCCGAAGGCGGCGTCACCTCCGACGAGGAGGCGTTCCGGATCGGCCGCGAGATCGGTTATCCGCTGCTGGTGAAGGCGGCCTCCGGCGGTGGCGGGCGCGGCATGAAAGTCGCGCTGACCGAAGAAGAGATGAGCCTTGCTCTCTCCACCGCGCGCTCGGAAGCGAAGGCAGCGTTCGGCGACGATGCGGTCTATCTGGAAAGATATCTGCAGCGGCCGCGCCATATCGAGATCCAGATTCTCGGCGACGGACGCGGCGGCGCCATCCATCTCGGCGAGCGCGACTGCTCGCTGCAGCGCCGCCATCAGAAGGTGCTGGAGGAAAGCCCCTCGCCCGCGCTCAACACCGAACAGCGCGACCGGATCGGCGAAATCTGTGCCAACGCGATGCGGCAGATGAAATATCTCGGCGCCGGCACCGTCGAGTTCCTCTATGAGGACGGCGAGTTCTACTTCATCGAGATGAATACCCGCATCCAGGTCGAGCATCCGGTGACCGAAATGATCACCGACATCGATCTGGTGCTGGAGCAGATCCGCGTCGCCGCCGGCGGCGAATTGCCGTGCCGGCAGGAAGACCTGCGCTTCCACGGCCACGCCATCGAATGCCGGGTGAACGCGGAAAGCCCGATCAACTTCCGGCCCTCGCCGGGCAAGATCCTGCATTATCATCCGCCCGGGGGCCTCGGCGTGCGCGTCGATTCCGCCGCCTATCAGGGCTACACCATCCCGCCCTATTACGATTCCATGGTCGGCAAGCTGATCGTGCACGGCAAGACCCGGCAGGAATGCCTGATGCGGCTCAAGCGCGCGCTCGACGAATTCGTGGTCGATGGCGTCGAGACCACCCTGCCCCTGTTCCGGACGCTGGTGCGCAATCCGGACATCATCGACGGCAATTATTCGATCCACTGGCTGGAAAAATTCCTGGCGCAAGGCGGAATGGAAGGCTGAGGACGAGCTGAGACAGGCCGGGGCCGGGAACAAAATGGCGCGGCCGGCGTTTGATCAGGTTATCGACTCCACGAGGAGCCCTCCCCCGCCATGAGTTCCGTTGAGACGGCCGGTCCCGCCCGGTCGCCCGGCGTGCAGCCGGTCTTGCTCGCCACAGGCTTTCTTATCCTCATTCTGATCAGTGTCGCGTCGGTCTGGCTCGTCAACCGTGCCAGCAATCACGCGCAGGAAGTCGTCACGACGTTCGACGTCCAGAACCGGCTGTCCCTGATCCTGCTGAATCTGCGGCGCGCAGAATCCGCACAGCGCGGCTACATCATCACCGGGCAAGAGCCCTACCGGGCCGAATATCGCGAAGCTGCCGCCAACACGCTCCC
>JAEZBA010000605.1 GCA_023430245.1 Pseudomonadota bacterium | reverse complement strand
GCATTCGCTCGAGACTGGCCGCGGCCTCGAGTAGCAGCGGCACGTGATCCTTCACAAGCTTCGGGTTGCCGGAGCCGTAATTGGCAATGTTGATGGCGCCCATCAGCTTGCCGTCCGGGTAGCGGATCGGCGCAGCAATGGCGACGATCCCGTTGGTCAGGACGTTCGAGACCAGCACCCAGCCCTGCTTGCGGGCCTTTTCGATCGAAGCCTTCAGTTCGCGCACGCCGATCGGCATCCTGTCGGCATGACTTTTCAGCGACTTGAGATATCGGCCGAACTCCTCGTCCGGCAGCCCGGAGAGAAGCGCGTGGCCGAGCGACGTCGTGTAGGCGGGCACACGACCGCCGATACTCACCGATATTTGCAGGATTTGGGTTTTTTCCGGAGACGAGCGGGCGATGAACACGACATCGTCGCTTTCCAGCACGGCGAAGCTTGACGACTCATGCGTGCGCGCCGAGAGGTCGTTCAGGAAGGGCTGAACCAGCCGGTCGATCTGCATCGAGGATATATAAGCGTAGCCAAGATCAAGTACCTTCGGCTGCAGGTGGAAGCGGTCGTCATCGGAGCCGAGGTATCCGAGTTCTTGCAGGGTCAGCATATAGCGCCGTGCCGCCGCGCGGTTGAGGCCGGTGCGCTTGGCAACGTCGGTCGGACGCAAGCGCTGTGCGCTTGCATCGAAAGCGCGGATGACCAAGAGACCTCGGGCCAGGGATTCCGAGAACCAGCTTGGCGGTTTCACTTTTTCGGTCATGATGCTGCAATTCCTTGCGGGGGAGGGAGCCCGACCGACGCTACATTGACAAGGTGGGGCGCTTTGGTCATGCTGGAACGATAAAAATACATATGAGCGATATTCGCACAAGTGCCGCAAAGAAAAATGTTGCAGGTGAGGAAACGTTGAGAGCGAAGGTTGGAGTGCGGCTTCGTCCGCGAAACCCGGGCGTGTCGCAGATGTCTAGGTTGCCATGACGCAGCCCCTCGACGGAATTCTGGTGGTCGAACTCGGCACCATGATTACGGCGCCGCTTGCAGGGATGATGCTCGCCGATCTGGGCGCGCGAGTGATCAAGGTCGAGCATCCGAAGGGCGGCGATCCGTTCCGCGCCTATCGTGGCGACCTCTACAGCCCGCATTTTACGGCCTATAATCGAAACAAGGAGAGTATCCAGCTCGACCTGCAGAGCTTGTCCGGACAGGACAAATTGCATCGCTTGCTTCGTCATGCGGACGTGCTTCTTGACAATTACCGGCCGGGTGTCCTCGACCGGCTGCGGCTCGACGACCGGACGCTGGAGCAACTTAATCCGCGGCTGGTTCGATGCTCCATCACCGGCTTCGGTGACAGTGGACCTTATCGCGAGCGCCCCGCCTATGACTCGGTCGGAATCGCCATGAGCGGACTGGCCAGTTTGCTGGTGGACCCGGAGGAGCCGCACGCGGCAGGACCGACAATCGCCGACAATGTGACAGGGATGTATGCCTGTTACGGCATCCTTGGCGCGCTAGTGAGTCGAGGCAAGACGGGCAAGGGTGCGCGCATCTCCACCAATATGCTTGAATCCTCGATTGCATTCATCCCGGATACGTTTGCGACCTTCACGCGGCTCGGCATCGTGAGCGGGCCACATACGCGGGTATCAACATCTCAATCCTATGTGTTCGCGTGTTCCGACGGACGCCTTGTGGCGCTGCATCTGTCCACGCCCGACAAGTTCTGGAAGGGATTGCTCGCAGCGATAGAGAGACCTGATCTTGCCGACGACGAGCGCTTTCGCACCCGTGACGCCCGGGTGATGCATTACGAGGATCTGACATCGGAACTCGCGGAGTCCTTCCGCGCCCAGCCGCGCGCCGAATGGTGCCGCCGCCTTGAAGCGCAGGACGTTCCGCACGCTCCGGTCTGGTCGGCCGACGAAGTGATCGGCGATCCGCAGGTCCGTCACCTCGAAACGTTTTACGAAATGCGGCATTCGAAAGAGGGCGCGATGACCGGCATCCAGCGTCCGGTTCTGATCGACGGAGAGCGCGGCCCCAACCGCATGGCGGCGCCCACGCTCGGCGAGCATTCTGCTGCAATTACGGAGGAGTTCGGTCTGGACTGATGCGCGCTGCGCCGCGGAGCCATGCGCTGCGCCAGCGCGGTCAGCGTTGTCAACCAGACATCCGACTGCTATGTTGGGCGAATAAAGATATATAGTGCGATAATCGCACAGATAAAGACACGCAGCGACATCACCAAGCATGATCGCACACCGCCGGTTCGGTCCGGGGCAGCGAAAGTACGGAGCAGGTAATGAAATACGAGACGCTACTCATCGACATCGCGGACGGAGTTGCAACGATTACGCTCAACCGTCCCAACAAGAAGAACGCGATGAGCCCGAAGCTGCATGAGGAGATGACCCATGCTCTTGAGGCGCTGCGCTATGATGATGCGGCGCGTGTGCTCGTCCTTACCGGGGCCGGGAATTCGTTCTGCGCCGGCATGGACCTGAAGGAATTCTTCACCGAGCTGAAGGACAAGCCGGGTGAATACGACCGGATCACGCGCCTCGCGGTGGAATGGCGCGGACGCACACTGCGGTACTACCCGAAGCCGACGATCGCGATGATCAACGGCTTCTGCTTCGGCGGCGCGTTCTCCATCGTCGAAGGCTGTGATCTCGCGATTGCTGCGGACGAGGCGACGTTCGGATTGTCAGAAGTGAACTTCAAGCTATTCCCCGGTGGCAGTGTCTCGAAGTCGCTCGCCAACCTGATGCGGCCGCGTGACGCGCTCTGGTATGGGATGACCGGCCGGCCGTTCGGCGGCAAGGTTGCAGCCGATATTGGCTTCATCAATCTCTCGGTGCCGCTTGTGAAACTGCGTGAAGAAACCATGACTGTTGCCAAGGAAATTGCAGCGAAGGATCCGTGGGCGCTGAAAGCCACCAAGGACGGCTATCGCTACTCGCTGGAAATGAGCTGGGAAGCGTCGATGAGCTACACGTCCGCCAAAGAGGCCGAACTGGTCTCGCGCCAGAACGACGCCTTCCGCACCGAGGGCATCAGCGATTTCCTGAAGGGCGAATACAAGCCCGGTCTGGAATCGCACGACCGTAAGCGGGCCTGATGCTGACGCCCTCCCCCGATCAGGGCGGATCGCTTTCGACTCGCGCGGAACTTGATGCGTTTCGCGCCAGTCTCCGGCGGTTCATCGAACGGGAGGTCATGCCGTTCGAACGGAGGGTCATGAGCGACGAGCAGCGGCAGGCGATTCAGGACAAGGCGAAGGCTGCCGGATTCTGGCTGTTGAACGTGCCGGAAGAGTTCGGCGGGCAGGGTCTTGGCTATCTCGCCATGGCGGTGTTCTGGCACGAGGTGTCGCGGACAATCGCGATCCCGTCACGCGATCACTCGCTGTTCGGCCCGACCGTGGGGCCGATCCTGATTTCGCTCCAAGGTGAACAGCGCGAACGATATCTCGATCCGGTGCTAGCGGGGAAGAAGGTCGCCTGCTTCGCGCAGACCGAGCCCGACGCGGGCTCCGATCCGGCGGCGATGCGCACTCGCGCGGTACGCAAGGATGACCGCTATGTCATCAACGGCACCAAGCGGTTCATCACGCATGCGGAGAAAGCGGATTTCGCACAGGTCATTGCGTGCACCGATCCCGCCAAGGGCGCTCGCGGCGGAATATCGTGTTTCCTGGTGGATATGGATACGCCCGGCCTGACCATCGCGGCGCGTCACCCGACCATGATGGACGATGCGCCTTGTGAACTTGCGTTTCAGGATGTCGAGGTGCCGGAGGCAAACCGAGTCGGTGCCGAAGGCGATGGCTTTGCGATTGCCCAGGGCTGGCTGAACGAGGGCCGCATCCGCCACGGAGCGCGCGCCTGTGGCGTTGCAGAGCGTTGCCTCGAATTGACCCTCGATTATGTCAAGCAGCGCCAGACCTTCGGCGAGCCGCTGTCGGAGCGGCAAGGCGTGCAGTGGATTTTGGCCGACTGCGCAACCGACCTGCATGCAACCAGGCTGATGGTGGACGACGCAGCCGCGAAGCTCGACCGCGGCGAGGATGCGCGCACCGAAACCTTCATGGTCAAGGTCCATGGCGATGAAATGGGATTTCGCGTCGCCGATCGCTGTCTGCAACTACATGGCGGGATCGGGCTGACGACAGAACTACCGATCGAGAAGCTGTGGCGAGATCAGCGCAGCTTCATGATCACCGAGGGGCCGACCGAAGTGCTGAGAACGGCGCTTGCGCGGCAGATTCTGCGGGCAGGATTGCGATGAAGGAACGAAAGAAACTGAAATCACGGATGGGCTGGAGCGACCGCGACAGCATCACAGTCCGCGGGTTCGACCTCACAACGCAATTGCTTGGCAAAATCGATCTCGGCGCCATGGCGTTTCTGGAGATCAAGGGCCGATTGCCGACGCCGCAGGAAGCCGAAATATTCAATGCGCTGCTAATCACGCTGGTCGAGCATGGCATGACGCCGCAGGCGATGACGGCCCGTCTCATCAATATGGCAGCGCCCGAGGCTCTGCAGGCCGCAGTTGCAGCAGGGTTATGCGGGGTCGGAAGCGTGTTCGCCGGCGGATCGGAGCAGATCGCGAAGGTGTTGCAGGAGGCATTCAGGAACCGGAAGGACGGTGCGTCGATCGCCAGCATGGCGGAGGCGATCGTCGCGGATTTTACCAGTCGTCGGCAGCCAATCCCCGGTATCGGTCATCCATTGCACAAGCCGATCGATCCGCGCACGCCGGTCCTGTTTGCGATTGCCGAGAGCAACGGCTTTCGCGGTCAGTATGTCGCTCTGCTCGAGGAGATATCGAAGCAGGCCGAAGCCCGTCTCAGCCGGGAGTTGCCGATCAACGCGACCGGCGCGATTGGCGCGATATTGTGCGAGCTCGACTTTCCGTGGCGCATATGCCGCGGCGTAGCCGTCATCTCCCGTGCTGTCGGACTGGTTGGTCATCTGTCCGAGGAGATGGAGAATCCGCTGGCGCGTGAAATCTGGGAACGGGCCGAACAGGAAGTCTTCGACAGTCGCGATCCGTGAAGGCGCGCGATCGGAAAACAAGGCCAAACGGCCATTACCAAGGGAGGTTTGCTTGATCAATCGATTTGCGCTCGCCGCTGCGGCGCTTCTTCTGGCATCTGTAACCGCATCCGCACAGAACTGGCCAACACAGCCGATACGCTGGATCGTGCCTTATCCGGCTGGCGGCGGGACCGACCTGATGGCACGCACGCTCGGCGTCTATCTCGAAAAGTCGCTGGGACAGCCGATCGTGGTTGAGAACAAACCGGGTGCTTCAACGGTCACCGGCACAGCGGCACTGACGCAGGCTGCGCCGGACGGCCATACTGTCGGCATGCTGTTCGATTCGCTTGCCATCAACGCGGCGTTCGGGATGCAACTGCCCTACGATTCCGAAAAGGACATTGTCCCGGTAATCAATCTGGCGCGCGTACCGCTGGTATTGATCGTCAATTCCAGCCTGGTGCCGATGAAGACCCTTCCTGAACTGGTCGCCCATGCCAAGGCCAATCCCGGCTGGTTCACCTTCGGATCGCTCGGCCCGGGCAGCCCGCATGAGATCGGGTTCGCCTGGCTGAAGACCATGGCCAAGATGGATGCACTTATCGTCCCCTATCGCGGTGTCAATCCTGCGCTGCAGGACCTCATCGCCGGCAACATCAAGGGAATGTTCCTTGGCGTTGCGGTTGCCGATGAGTTCATCCGCCAGGGCAAGCTGCATCCGATCGGGGTGTCGTCGACCAGTCGGTTGAAGAGCGCGCCGAATATTCCGACCATCGCCGAGCAGGGCTATCCGGAATTCGACTTCGTGACCTTCTACGGCCTCGGCGCTCCGAAGGGTACGCCGGCACCAATCGTCCAGAAGCTCAACCTGGAGATCAACAAGGCGCTGCAGTTGCCCGAGGTCCGTAACAGGATCGATCCGACCGGTGCGGAAATCGTCGGCGGCACGTCCGAAGAATTCGGCGCTATGCTGAACGCCAATATGTCCAAGTTCAAGCGGATCGTATCAGAGGCGGGGATCAAACCGCAAAAATAGCGACCTCGTCGCTCTTTTGCCAGGACAACTGGATCGTTACCGGGAGCGAAAGAGCAGGATGAGGACGTGATTGACTGCGACAGCATTCGCGCGACTACCTCCGCCATATCGTAAGGGTTGGCGGAGCAGTCGCCGACCTCGTGCATTCCGTATGCTGAGCCTGTGTCTTCACGACTTCGCGTGCTTGGACGACTGCGAATACGGACTGTGCCCGGAAGCGCAGTCCGAGCGGCTGGTCGAGGAGCGCCGCATCGTTGA
>JAEZBA010000579.1 GCA_023430245.1 Pseudomonadota bacterium | reverse complement strand
GGGCCGCGCGCGCGAAGTCCTGACGATCGGCCGCCCGGCGCGGTCAGCCGCCGGGTTTGGCGGCCGCGGCCGGTTGCGTACGTCCGACTACGGTAAACAGCACGCCGCCATTGAGCAGACGGCTGGCGACACGCTTCACGTCTTCCAGCGTGACCGCGTCGATCAGGCCGTTGCGGCGCTCCCAGTAATCGATGCCGAGATCGTCGACCTGCAGCTGCACCAGCTGCGCCGCAATCTTCGTAGACGTGTCGAAGTTCAGCGGATAGGAGCCCTGAATGAACGACTTCGCCCGTTCGAGCTCGTCGAGCGTCGGGCCGTTCTGGGCCAGCCGCTGTATTTCCTCCTGGATCAGCCCGACGGTCTCGTCCGCCTTGTCGGCGCGTGTCTGGGTGCCGCCCATGAACAAAGCGGTGGCGTCGAGCGGCAGCAGATAGGAATAGACCGAATAGGCCAGCCCGCGCTTCTCGCGCACCTCGTTGTAGAGCCGCGAGGAGAACGAACCGCCGCCCAGAATGTGGTTGACGATGAAGGCCGGGATGAAGTCCGGATCCTTGCGGGGAATGCCGAGCCCGCCGAATGCGACCACCGTCTGCGGCACGTCGAGCGACACTTCGAGCCGCTTGCCGAGCACATCGGGGCGCACCTGCGGGACCGGCCGCAATTGCGACGTCTTCGGCAGCGCACCGAACACCTGATCGAGCACCGTGCCGAGCGCCGCGGCATCGATGTCCCCGACCACGCCGATCTTCAGATTGTCACGCGCCAGCACCCGTCCGGCATAGCCGGTGAGATCGTCGCGGGTGATCGCCGGCACCGAGTCGAGCGTGCCGTTGGTCGGCAGGCTGTAAGGATGATTCGGGAAAGCGGTGCGCCACCACAGATGCGACCCGATATGGTTCGGGCTGGTGGTCTCCCGCTTCAGCGCCGTCAGCATCTGCGCGCGGATGCGCTCGACCGGTTCCTTGTCGAAGCGCGGCTGGGTCAGCGCCAGACGCAACAGGTCGAAGCCCTCGTCCTGACGGTTGCTCAGAACCTTGAGCGAACCGCGGATCTCGTCACGGGTGGCACGGAATGACAGCTCGACCGCATTACGCTCGGAGCGTGCCTGAAACGCCTTGGCGTCGAGGTCGCCGGCGCCTTCGTCGAGCGCTGCAGCCATCATGTAGGCTGCGCCGGGTTTGCCAACCGGGTCCTGGTTCGCGCCGCCCTTGAACGAAAACTCCAGCGCGATCAGCGGCACCGACGGCTCGCGCACCAGCCACGCCTCGATGCCGCCCGGGCTCACCACCCGCTCGATCTTGGCCGCCGCCTGCGCCTGCGGCGCGAACACGAACAGCGCGCCGGCGGCCGCGGCGGCCCGCGCGGACGCGCGGCCGGTCGAAAGTCGGTTGGCGATCATGAACGGCGCTCCTGCGGCTTCGGGTGCTCCTTGACCAGATATCCGGTCACCGAGCGTCGCTTGTCGAGCCAGGTCCTGGCGGCATCACGCACCTGGTCCGAGGTCACCTTCTGGACGCGATCCGGCCAGGTCTTGAGATGCTCGACGGTGAGACCGGTGGTCAATGCGCCGCCATACCAGCGCGCCATGGTCGCCTGACTGTCCTGCGCGTAGACCACGTCGGCCACGAGCTTGATCTTGGCGCGTTCCAGTTCGTCGTTGGTCACGCCGTTCTCGGCGAGTTCGGCGATCACGCCATCCATCGCCTCTTCCAGATCCTTCAGCGTCACGTCGCTGCGCGGCGTGCCGTAGATGCCGAAGCGGGTATGGTCGAGCGCGGAGCCCTGGTACCAGGCGCCGATCGAGGTCGCCATCGGCTTCTCGATCACCAGCTTGGAATAGAGCCGGCTGTTATTGCCGCTGCCGAGAATCTGCGACAGCACTTCCAGCGCTTCGGATTCGCCGGGCTTTGCGGTGGCGGCCGATGGCACCAGATAGCTGCGCTGCAGGCTCGGCTGCGTCACCCGCGGATCGGCGAAGGTCACGGTACGAACCGAGCGCTGCTCCGGCTCCTGCGGCCGCATGCGCGGACCGATTTCGGCCCGCGGCGCGATCTTGCCGTAGGTCTCCTCGGCGAGCGCCTTGACCTCATCGGCCGAGACGTCGCCCGCCACCACCAGAATGGCGTTATTCGGGGTGTACCAGCGCTTGTAGAAATCGAGCGCATCCTGACGGTTGAGCTTCTCGATCTCATGCCGCCAGCCGATCACCGGCCGGCCATAGGGATGATTGAGAAACAATGCCGCCTGCACTTCCTCGCCGAGCTTTGCGGCGGGGTTGTTGGCGACGCGGCTGTTCTGTTCTTCGAGCACCACATTGCGTTCCGGCAGCACCGCTTCGTCGGTCAGCGTGAGGCCGGTCATGCGGTCGGCTTCGAACTCCATCACCATCTTGAGACGGTCGCGGGTCACGCGCTGGAAATAGCCGGTATAATCGCTCGCGGTGAATGCGTTCTCCTGGCCGCCCATGGTTGCGCGCACCTTGGAGAAACGACCGGCCGGATTCTTCTCGGTCCCCTTGAACATCAGATGTTCGAGGAAATGCGCAATCCCGGACTTGCCCGGCGGTTCGTCGGCGGAGCCGACGCGATACCAGACCATATGGGTGACGACCGGCGTGCGG
>JAEZBA010000496.1 GCA_023430245.1 Pseudomonadota bacterium | reverse complement strand
GATCGCGCATGGTCGAACGCGCACCGTCGGCCGCGATCACCCAGGCTGCGTCAAGCCGATATGGACCATCCGGAGTCTCGATCGTGATGGTTGCGCCGTCGTTGCGCTTCTCGATGCCGGTGACACGGTTGCGCCAGCGCAGATCGATCTGCGGCAAGTCCTGCACCCGATCGACCAGTGCCTTTTCGAGATAGAATTGCTGAAGGTTGATGAAGGCCGGCATCTTGTGCCCATCTTCGGGCAAGAGATCGAACGAATAAACCGGCCGGTCGCCGAGATAGACCCGGCCGAGCTTCCAGGTCACGCCCATCTGCACGAGTTTTTCGCCGACGCCCAGGCGGTCGAGAATTTCCAGCGTGCGCTTCGAATAGCAAAGACCGCGCGACCCCTCGCCGATCCGGTCGGCGTCGTCGAGCAACACCGAGGGTACCCCGCGCTGCGCCAGATCGATCGCCATCGATAATCCGACCGGGCCCGCGCCGACGATGACGACCGTGTGGCGCGCGGGCTTTGCCGCATCCTGATCCGGCGACCGCCGGTAGCCGAAGTGAAAAAGCGATTTCCGTTCGTTTGCCACGGCGGAACTCCCCAGCTTTCCGCTATCCCTGCAGCGACGCCCACATCTCGCGATCGCGCTCCGCAGTCCAGATCACCGGATGGGCGATGCCCTTGGCTTCGTCATAGGCGCGCGCGACATTGAATGGCATGCAATGCTCGTAGATCGCATAATCCGAGAATTTCGGATCCATGGCTTCGCGCGCGGCCGCAAACGCGTCCTTCAGCGACAGCCCTTTCGCGACGCTGTTCTGGGCCGAGCCGTAAAGCGTCGCGAGGAAGTCGCGCGTGCCCTCGATCCCGGCCTGAACCTTGTCCGGCGTCGCAAGCGCGGCCCCACGGCCGGGCACGAGCGCATTCGCCTTGAAGGCGCTGAGCCGATCGAGCGTCTTCGGCCAGTCGGCGAGATGCGCGTCGCCGCAATAGCAGGCCGAGTGATATTCGACGAGATCGCCGGAAAACACGACATTGGCGTCCGGCACCCAGGCGATGACGTCGCCCGCGGTATGACCGCGCCCGATATGCATAATCCGCACTTCGCGCTTGCCAAGCCACACCGACATCTGCTGCGGGAACGTGATGGTCGGCCAGGTCAGGCCTTCGATCGATTCGACGGCGCGAAACAGCCGCGGAAAACGGCCAATCTCGGAATCCTTGTCCTGCTGCCCGCGCTCGACGATCAGGTCCCGCGTCGCGTCGGATGCCAGAACCTCCGCATCCACATAGGCCGACGCGCCAAGCACGCGCACCGCGTGATAGTGGCTGAGCAACACATATTTGACCGGCTTGTCGGTGACCTTGCGCACTCGCTCGATCACTTCCAGCGCCATCACCGGCGTCGCCTGCGCGTCCACCACCATGACGCAGTCGTCGCCGACGATGATCCCGGAATTCGGATCGCCTTCCGCGGTGAACGCATAGAGATCGCGTCCAATTTCATCGAACGAGATTGTCTTTTCCGCCGTATCGGCGGTCGAAGCAAAGCCCTTGGCCATCATCCACCCTGTTCCGCCGCTCTGATCGCGGCCTGTCGTTATTTCGGAGGCGTGTAGCGCACCACTTCCTGTTCGATCGCGCCGAAGATCTAACGGCCGTCCTTGTCGTTCATCTCGATGCGCGCCGTGTCGCCGAATTTCAGGAACGGCGTGGACGGCTTGCCATGCAGGATCGTCTCCACGGTGCGGATTTCGGCAATGCAGGAATAGCCCAGTCCACCTTCCGAAATCGGCTTGCCCGGCCCGCCCGACGCATCGCGGTTCGAGACCGTGCCGGCGCCGAGAATCGTGCCGGCGCCGAGCGGACGGGTTCTCGCGGCATGTGCGATCAGCGTCGGGAAATCGAATGTCATGTCGACCGAGCACATCGGCTTTCCGAACGGCTTGCCGTTGATGAAGCTCAACAGCGGCAGATCGACCTTGGCGCCGTCCCAGGCCTTGCCGAGTTCGTCCGGCGTCACCGCTACCGGGGTAAACGCCGACGGCGGTTTCGATTGCAGGAATCCGAAGCCTTTCGGCAGTTCCTGCGGCACAATGTTGCGCAGCGTTATGTCATTGACCAGCATGATCAGCCGGATGGCTTTCGCCGCCTGTTCGCGGGTCGCACCCATCGGCACATCGCCGAGAATGACAACGACCTCCGCCTCGATATCCGCACCATAAGCCTCGTCCGCGAGCTGGATCGGATCGCGCGGCGCCATTACGACATCGGAGATGCCCTGGTACATCAGCGGATCGGTCCAGAACGAGTCCGGCACCTCGGCGCCGCGCGCCTGACGGACCAGTGCGACATGATTCACATAAGCAGAGCCGTCCAGCCATTGATAAGCCCGCGGCAATGGCGATGCCGCTTTCGCCGGGTCGAACGGCATATGCGCGATCCGGTTCGCCTCAAGCGAATCCGCCATTTCGGTCAGACGCGGGACAACGGACTCCCAGTCGTCGAGCGCGGCCTGCAGCGTGGGCGCAATCGCCGACGCATCGACACAGCGCGACAGATCGCACGACACAATGACCAGGCGGCCGTCGCGGCCGCTCTTCAAGGATGCAAGTTTCATATCAGCGGGGCTCTCGGCGATTCGGATCGAAGTGTTTCTTTAGCCCCTTCCAGCAGTCGATGTAATCATCCTGCCGCGTTTCGAGCTCTGCCGCATATTTCGTGACCCGCTGCCGGAAGCGCGTCTCGAACATGAACGCGAGGGTATTGGCGAGCTTCACCGGCTTCAGTTCGACATTGCTGGCATGTTCGAACGCGTCGACATCGGGCCCATGCGGCAGCATGGTGTTGTGCAGCGAGAATCCGCCAGGCACGAAACCCTCGGGCTTCGCGTCATAGACGCCGTAAACCAGGCCCATGAATTCCGACATGATGTTGCGGTGATACCACGGCGGGCGGAACGTATTTTCGGCCACGCCCCAGCGCTCCGGAAAGATCACGAAGTCGATATTGGCGGTGCCGGGCGTTTCCGACGGCGACGTCATCACCGTGAAGATCGACGGATCGGGATGGTCGAACAGCACCGCGCCGACCGGCGAGAAATATTTCAGATTGTATTTATACGGCGCGTAATTGCCGTGCCACGCCACCACGTCGAGCGGCGAATGCGGCAGCTTCGTTTCGAACAACTCCCCGCCCCACTTCACGTAAAGCGTGCACGGCTCCTCGACATCCTCATAGGCCGCGACCGGCGTCAGGAAGTCGCGCGGATTGGCAAGGCAATTTGCGCCGATCGGACCACGATCCGGCAGCGTGAAGGCGCCGCCGTAATTCTCGCAGACATAGGCACGCGCCGGGCCATCGACCAGTTCGACCCGGAAGATCACGCCGCGCGGGATCACGCAGATTTCGCCGGGCGCGATCTCGATCAGGCCGAACTCGGTGCGGAAGCGGATATTGCCCTGCTCCGCAACGATCAGCAATTCACCGTCGGCGTTGAAGAAGTGTTCGCGCAGCATCGACTCGGTCACAACCAGAACATGCGCGGCCATGCCGCTCATCGCCTCGCTATCGCCGGCAACGGTGATGGTGCGCAGCCCGGTGACGAAATTGAGCTTCGCCTCGGGAACGGGCGTCGGACTCCAGCGCAATTGTCCGATGGTCAGATCGCTATCGTCGCGTTCCGGCGCGGTGCGGATGAGGCCGCGGTCGATTTTCTTGAAGCGGCCAGTATGACGCACGGTCGGGCGGATGCGATAGAGCCAGGACCGCTGGTTGGTCGCCTGCGGCGCGGTAAAGGGCGAGCCGGAAAGCTGTTCGGCGTAAAGTCCGTAATTGATCTTCTGCGGCGAGTTGCGGCCGACCGGCAATGCGCCGGGCAAGGCCTCAGTCTCGAAGGAATTGCCGAAACCGGACATATACTCCGCCGCATCGACCAGCGGCTCAGTACGGATCCGATCGGTTACAGCTGCGGGGGACGCTTGCCGCCTGACGCGCGGCGCGGTGTCAATATCGGCCATCACGTATCCTCCCTGACGCGAACGCCGCCCGGTTGCGGACGGTTCTTTGATTTTGGCAATTATTGCTCTTGATGAGACGCATGACGATAGTTTCATTCGTAACTAATGTCAATGGCGCGCTCATTATCGGCGCTATTTGCCTTGAATCCGCCGCGCAGAAAGTCCATATGACGCCCATCGAGGCCGACTCAGTTCTTTGGGTCGCTAGCGGGCCGCGTGAACGAAAATCAGATTGCACCTCGTGCAGCGACTTTCGGCCCGCCAACACTTTCCTCATATCCGGCAGCCCTGAACACGCGGGATGTCCTCCGAACCCCGCGCGAAGCGTCCGCGTCCCAATCCGGGATCCGGCGTTCGAGCTGCATGAAAGATTGTATTTTGACCGCTTTTCTCGAACTCGGGCTCGCTGAGCCCATCACCCGTGCCCTGACCGAAGAGGGCTACGAGACCCCTACTCCGATCCAGTCGCAGACCATCCCGCACGTGCTGGCCGGGCGCGACGTCGTCGGCAT
>JAEZBA010000462.1 GCA_023430245.1 Pseudomonadota bacterium | reverse complement strand
ATCGTCGCCTTCGGCGCGGTTGCGCGCGCCATCCGTGACCAGAACTGCAAACGGCACCACCTGAAGATCCTGCTCGCCATCGTCGAAATGCTGGGTGGCAACAGCGGGACCGCATTTCCGAACCGGAAGACGGTCGCCTTACAGGAAGGCCTGAACCCCGACGTTGCGGCAAACGCCTTCTACGACCTCCGCCGCTGGGGTTACTTGATCTGGGCGAAGCGCATCGCTCCGGATCGGCACCCTGGTCGCCTTGTACACTACACCGTGTCAATCGGCAGGTGGTCGGAACAAGAGATTTCACGCGCCACACGTCAGCTTCGCGCTCGGCTCGAAGCCGTTGCGCGGAGCGAAGTGACGACAGCACAAAATCTTGTGCAGTCACCAAAAGAAACCCCACAAGCCCGGGTGCAGTCTCCGAACGAAACTGCACAAAATTCTGTGCCGAAAACCACACACGATATTGTGCACAGTAACTTAGATAAAAGGGAACTTAAGAAACAGACCAAGACTTCTTCTGATCTTGAAGTGAGCTTTGTGCATGCGCGCGAGACCGGTGCGGTTTCCGATGCCCACATCGAAGCCGCGGCTGCTGACTTCAACGCCTTGGCGGACCGGTTGGGCTTTCCGGGCATCCGCTTTCTTACGCCTGCGCGTCGGCAAAGGCTGGCCGCGATCCTGGCAGAGCACGGCTCAGGCGTCTGGCAGCGTTTCCTTGACGCAATCGCGCACTCGAAGTGGCTGCGCGGCCAAGCGTGGCGACAAGCCAGGGTGCCCGACATCGATTGGATGCTTGGGGCTGAGAATTTCGCGCTGATCGTCGAGCGCACGCGGTACGAGGACAAACCGCAGCACTCCACTGATCTTGGTCCAACGAAGATCAAGCAGATCCTGGAAACACTACCGATGGACCAGGGGCTGGATGCTCAGGCAGAAGAGCCGGTTGCTACGCTTCAAGCCAGCCCTGCCTCGCAACGCCGCATCGAATACGCGTTGGATTGGGCACGTAGGGATGGGCGCATTGATGCCGCCATGCTTGAACACTTCGCTGCGCCCGCGCTGCACAACGGTGCTCGCTTCCTCCCGCATGCGATGATCACTGACTGGCTTCGGGACGTCAATCGCCAGATTGGGCACCGTCGCATTCCACATGATGTCTTGCGTCGCGTGGCTGAAATCGTCGCCTGCAGTGACGACGCCGCGCCGTCAGGAGAGATGGTCTCCCATCTCATTTCCGATGAGATGTACGGCGCGGTCGAGGAAGCCGAACAGCAGCGTGGCGCCGCCTGGATTGGCGCTGCTGATGAAGGCGAAGCACGTGCTCTCCAGGGCCAGCCGAAGGTTCAGGCCATCGAAAGGTGACGACATGCGCAAGCTCAGCAAGCTGACCGACCAACAGATCCGGTGCCGCCTGTTTCGGATCGCGGACGAGATGTGCGCGGGCTCGACACCGCGCGGCGTATACCTGCGGAACGCCATGAACAACAGGCAAACCAGCGACCGAGAGATGCTGATGCTGGCCGCGCTCGGGATCTGGGCCGGTCCGTGTTGGGAGGAGCTGGATCTCGATGATCCGCGGCTTGCAGCCCGGCGGCTTCGCGACGTCTACCGGGTGGTTCGGGCGGCGCGACATGCCCCTGCACCGAGCATCCGCAATGCACCGCGTGCCGCGCTGTTTTTTATCTGCGAGGCGGGTCGGGCATGACTGTCGTACCGGATCAGATCGACATCGACAGCCACGCTCAGATCATCGCTTGGCGCACGGCGATCGAGGCTGCAATCCCGATTGATCACCACGGCGAGGCTGTTCGCGGCCTCAGCCTGCGTCTTCTCGACGGCCCCGAGATCGACGAGTTGCTCCGGCTCGGCTGGTTACAGCGGGAGATCTGGGGCATCGCGTCAGGCGCCGCTCCGTGGCGTCGGCACGATCATGGTCTTGCTGTCGGGCTTGCCTGGGCGCTGCATGGAAACCGGATTGATGCGATCACGCCCGACTACGTCCAGACCGGACGGCTGCGTCACTTCCGGCGATCTGATCGTGCCGGTTTTGATTTTTGGTGGCGCAGTCCGGCTCTGACCTACGGGGTCAGCTCATGATGCGCCTCCCCGCCGCTCAGACCATCCGCCCTCTGGCAAATCGCGCGTCACTGAGGGGCTGACCACCGGAATTTCACAAACGCTCACCAGCGGCGAAATCTGGGGCATCTAGAGGCATACGTGCGCACACGTAGTAATATGAAAGGACAGACAGAATGACCAATGTCGCCGCCGTCAACATCAGCATTCCGCCGAAGCCGCGGCTGACCCTGCCGACCGCGAAACCGGAGCGGGCGGCTCCGCTGGTCAAGCCACTTTCGCCAGTACGGCCGACGACGGAGACCTCGCAATGACCAGTGCGATCACCATGCGGCGGGACGGCATAGTCTTCAGCGCCGTGGCAACCGAGCGCGGGCGCGAACGCATCGGGCTGACGCTTGTGGCCTCAGGCTTGGCGCCCGACGGCCGCGCGCGGACACAACACGTCGATATCACGGTCAACGCCGACGAGGTCGCCGAAATCGCTGGTCGGCTGGAGCGGGTTGCGCGGCAGCTCCGGCTGCTGTCATCGACGGTACGGACCGGATGGGAATTGGCCGATGCGGGGCATTGACTGCGCTTTCGAGGGCCAGCTGATCCGGGACGCAGAGCCGCGTACGGCGAAATCCGGGACGCGGTGGACGAAGCTGAGCCTAGCTGTCGATCTCGATGCCCAGACCGAGTTCGTTGCCGTTAGCGCATTCGGCGAGCTTGCCGATGAAGCCGCGCGGCTCCGCAAGGGTGTGCAGGTCTATGTCGAAGGCCGACTGAAGCTTAACCGGTTCAGCAAGAGCGATGGCACCTTGCAGACCACCTTGGACATCGCCGCGTGGCGCATCGTGCCAATGCGTCAGATCGGACGCCGCCGTCCACCGAAGTCGGCGAAGTCCCACTGGCAGGCACCGATCGATCACAACGGTCCCGAACCACCGGAGGTCGCCAAGGCCAGCGTGCTGAACGATCTCGTCGATCCGGATGTCGAGATCCCGTTTTGCAGCGGAGAGGAGTACCACCAGCATGGATGATAGCAAGGACCCCATCATCTCGCTGACCGTTAAAGCGATCATGCGCGACGCCAAGTGCGACGCTCGCTCGGACGCCGCCGATGAGGCGTTCAAGGCGCTCAGCACAATTTTCACGAACACTGGAACCCCAATCCTTCGTCACACCGCGTTCGCGAAGCTGATGAAGGTTCAGCAAGACTTTGTAGACTTCCTCTTCGACGAATATCGGGACACTGCTCTTGAGCTGGCCGAGCGCAATAGCGAGGTCGTCGAGGTCCGGCGGGAGTTGGAGAATGCGCACAAGAGGCTGGTTACGGTCCACAAAGAGCGAGTGGTGGTTCACCAAGCGCACGCTAATGCGATCGAGGAACAACACGCCGAGCATCAGCACCTTTTGGAAACTGCAATCCATGGCCTCAGGCAAGTACGTGTGAAGGAGCAAACCGGTCCCCGCGCTCTGCTGCGCGAATTTCTGGCCATCGTGACGAAATTCCAGCCCGAGGATGCCGAACAGAAGGAGCTTCAGGCCTTAGCAACACAGCTCCTGGTCGAACTACAGGAACGGCTTCACGAGGAGCGCAAGGCCATTGATCGAAAGTATCTGGAGGAGATCGGGCGCGCCTGTGAGGACCCGCGGTGGACCGCCTTTGTCGAAGCCGTCGGATGGCCGCCGGGCAGCAATAACGCGGGCGATGCGGAACCCTGCGCCGAGGAGCAATCCGCATGAGCAGCATCGCGCCTACCCGGCAGCGCGGTCACGAACGGAAGATCGCCGAAGCCATCAACGCGCTTCGGGGCAGCGACGTAGCGCTGCATCTTCTGCGCCCTGCTGAGCTGATCTTCCGCTGCAACGATTGGCTTAAAAGCCAGGGGTTGGGTACGCACGAACTGCCTAGCGACACATCGTATCTCCGCGCCTTCCGCAATCTCGGCATTCGCTGATGCTCTCTCGAAAGGTGTACTTCTGAGGAATGGCCGTTGACCCTCTCATAAGTCCTCTCTAAAGTCGTTCTACGATGTCTTAGAACTTTTGAGAGGGGGATCATGAAGCGGACAACCAGTCAGCAACGCAGTGGTCAGACCATCGCCTACGTCCGGGTTTCGGCTCGCGATCAGAAGCTCGATACTCAGCTCGCCAAGCTCAAAGCCTTCGGTCCTGTCGATCGCGTCTTCAAAGAAAAAGCGTCCGGTGCGAAGGACGATCGCAAGGTTCTCGCCGAATGCCTCGCCTACGTGCGCGAGGGCGACACGCTGATCGTCACGCGCGCTGATCGCATCGCTCGGTCTGCCACACATCTATTGTCCACCGTGCAGGCCTTGAAGAAGAAGGGGGTCGCAATCCGCTTCCTGGACCAACCGGAGCTGAACACCGAAGGCAAGTATGCGGATTTCCTGCTGACGGTGCTCGCCGCTGTTGGGCAGCTCGAACGCGACATCCTGGATGAGAAGCGCCGTGATGGCATCGCAGCAGCTCGCGCCAACGGGGTCCGTTTCGGTCGGCCTAAGATCATCTCCGACGATGTGCAGGCCGAAGCGCGGGCCTTGAAGGCGAAGGGGGCTCGCGTGGCGGAAATCGCCCGTCGCTTGAACCTTGGCGTCTCGACGACGTACAGGCTGCTGGCTACCTAACGTGCCCCACGAAGCGAAAGTGGCGCTTCTGGTGAAAGTGGCGGAAACGGTGCGTGACCAACATCATGAGCACGCGTATGGCCGAGCGAAGGACCACTTCGCGAGGCTGCCATGGCAGATCCCGACGACATCGACGAGATCGAAGGCGACGCGCCTGCACCATCTCCTGCACCACCCTCAGCCGCCAGTCTGTTTGACGGCGATGATGAGGACGATACCGACGCGGCCGATGTCGGCGTCGATGTCGAAGACCATGGCAGCGATGGCGATGGTGATCGGAACGGCCGCGACAGCGCACTTCCGTCGCAGGCCGACGGCTACCGGCTAACTGCTGTCGATGGCCACGCATGGGGCGACGCCGACCAGACCGCGTTCCGCGCCTTTGTCGACATCGCCGTTCAGCACCGGCTCAGCCAGGACGCGGTCGATGGTGTCACGGGCTGGTACGCGGGGCTCATGAAATCTCTGCGCGAGCGCGACGTGGATGATGCCGCAGCGTTGCGCGAGGAGTTGGAGACCCGTTCGGGCGCCGAGGTTCTCAGCGGTGACGTGAAGCTGGTGCGCGGCTTTCTCGGCAGCCTGGGCGACCTCGGCGACGAGATCAAAAACGCCCGCTCCGCTAGCGGGCAACGCTTGATCAACAACCCGGAGTTCTTCCGTCTGCTGCGGGGCCTTGCCCGCGGTCGCTCCGGCACGCCCGATGCACATCGGGAAGCCGAGATCCGGCACATCCTCGCAACCGACAAGCCCCGCTACGACCGCGAAAACCTCGGCGCCGAGCTTGAGACCATCATCCGTAAGACATCTGGCGACAGCCGTTCGCGGTCATCGCCTGCGCCTCGCGACATCCGCACCGCCCGCGAGCGTGAGATCGAACGCATCCGTTCGGAAGACATCGGCCGCTACTACCGCGAGAAGCTCGATGACGAGCTGCTGCAGATCCGCCGTAAGCGCACCGGCTGACACGAAAGGACAAGGTCATGAAGCCCAAAATGTTGGTCGCCAAAACACCGATCTTCCAGCACGACCATCACGCCGTCCGTTGGTTCCTCGACCTGGGCAAAATCGAACAGGACATTGCGTTCGCCGACCTGTTCGAGCCGAGCTTTTGGCGCGGTCATGTCAGCAAAATTCATCAGTTTGACCTGCTCCGCGTCATCGCGCGCGACGGCTCATTCGATGTGATGCTGCGCGTCGCGGCCAAGGCACCGGAAGGCCTCATCCTCGAACTGTGGCCGCAGCCGTACCCTGGCACACCGGAGTTTGCGGCGCTGCAGGCTGCAGCCGCCCAAACGCGGCAGCAGGCGGATGTCGCCGCCCGCGCGGCCATGCTGGCGCCACCGGTTCCAGCCGATCGCATGCCACCGCCGGTTGTCGTTCCGACCGCAGCATTGCTGCCGAAGCGCAAGGGAGCGGCGGCATGAGCGGTGTAGATCACATCGCACTCTGCCGTCGCCAGGGCGGCAACGGGTGGGTCATTGCCGTTCGCGGCGATGGCGCGTGGCGCCCGGCGTCGGCATCTGCTGTGCAACGCCTAGCGCACATGATCGACGAGACGATCTGGCTGATGGCCGCGCATCCCACCGCCGATATCAGCTTTTCGACCCGGCCGGTGTCGATGGTGATGTCGGACACCTTCGACACGCCGGACCGCCTGCCGACGGGCTTGCCGCGCACCAGCATCTCGGTGCTGTTGCCGGAGCGCACTGGCTCGGATCGTTGGGTCACGCTGTGGCGCGATCCACGTGGCGGGCTCAGCACACGCGGCCGTTTGAGCCGGTTTGCCAGCAAGCTGCTCGCCGACGAGATGCGCGCGTGGTTTGCTTTCTGGGAGCTGCGCGACATCGAGAAAGATCAGATTGGCGTGCCGCTGGAGCTGTGGGTCCGCCGCGGCTGGAGCGCCACTGCCTTGCTGCCTGACGATTTCCCTGAACCGGTGGCAGGGCCGATCAGCCTGCCGCGTCCGTCATCGCGAGCGAAACCGAAACCGCGGCGCGCAGCGCTGCCTGCAAACTGAGGGAGGGCAACGATGAGCGAGTACACCAAGGGCATTCGTGAACTGAAGAGCCTGACGTCGATGGTGAAGAACCTGACCTCGATCGAGGCGATGCTGGAAGAGCTGGGCGGCTACGACAGCGCCCGGCGGGCTGCCGAGGCGCGCATCGAGAGCCTGAAGACGGAAGAGGACGAGGCGACGGCGGCACTCGCCAAGGTCAAGCAGGAACTGGCCGACGGCACCCGCAAGCTGAAGTTCCGGCTGCAGGATCTCAACACTCAGATCGCCCATGCCGAAACCAAGCTTGTCGATATCACCGCAGCGGCAGATGCCGCCAAGGCCGAACGCGATGACGAAGCGGCGATGCTCACCGAGCGCATCCGCGACCTGAATGCCCAGGTCAGCCAGCGCGACCGCGCCATCGATGAGCTGGACAAGCAGATCGCCGCCAAACAGGCGCGCCTTACCGAGATCACCAGCGAGGTCGAACGCATCCGCAAGGTGGTCGGGGCGTGATCCGGAAGCGCGACATCATCCGGATGCGGCGGCGCCGTCGCGAGCACTATGCGTTCGCCCTCGCGCAGCTCCTGTTTCTCGCGGACGACGCCGACGTGTTCGCATCGGCCCTGGCGGTGCTGGAGTTGTCGGCGGGCCGCTATCCGACGCCGCCGCGCAATCCGCGTGAGGAACGGGTG
The DNA here is from genome assembly GCA_023430245.1 of Pseudomonadota bacterium. Lineage (GTDB taxonomy): Bacteria > Pseudomonadota > Alphaproteobacteria > Rhizobiales > Xanthobacteraceae > Pseudorhodoplanes. The sequence continues at coordinate 1,869 of JAEZBA010000462.1, read as the reverse complement.
CCGATGTTCCCGGAGATGCACTGATGGCGCGCACCACACCTCGCAAGGCAAGCAAAGCCAGCATCAAGGCCAAGGCCGATCGCGCCGAGCGGCGCGCGAAGGGCGAGGCTGTTGATGCGACGCCGGAGCCGAGCCCATTGCATCCACCGGAGATCGATCGCGGCGGGCGGCCGAGCAAGTACCAGAAGGAATTTTTCAAGATCGCACAGGCCATGTGCGAGTTGGGTGCCACGGACGCCGATCTGGCGGCTGCCTTCGGTGTGACGACACGCACGATCTCGAACTGGCAGGCGGCGCATCCGGAGTTCGCCCAGGCCGTCAAGGTCGGCAAGGCTCCGGCCGACGATCGCGTCGAGCGCAGCCTGTACCAGCGTGCGGTCGGCTTTAGCTACGACGCCGAGAAAGTGTTCAACGGCAAGGACGGCATCGTCCGTGCCAACACCATCGAGTACGTGCCGCCGGACACCTCCGCCGCCATGCAGTGGCTGACCAATCGCCGCCCTGAGAAGTGGCGGCAGAAATCTCAGCTCGAAGTCGGCGGCCGCGACGGCAAATCGCTCGGCGAGGAGCTGGGGATCGGCAGCCGCGAACTGCTGTTGGAAACCGCGCGATGGGTCGCCGACCTGCTCGCAGGCGCCACCAGCGTCAAGACCATCACGGCATCGACAGGGACCGATCGCGACCGCTGATCGAGGCCGACTGACCACGTCGTAGTGCGTGCAGACTGCAGATCCCGATGCGACGGGAGAAAGGCACTCCTTGACCAGTACCCCGGGAGCGGAGCTGCTGGAGCAGATCATTGCGCGTTTGAAGTTACTGCCCAGCGAAGACCTCCAGGCGTTGGCCGAACGGGCCGCGGACGATCCGCGGCCGTGGCTGCCGACGATTGGGCCGCAGCGCGAGGCCTATCATTCGCCAGCCGACGTGCTGCTCTACGGCGGGCAGGCTGCGGGCGGCAAAAGTGCCCTGTTGCTTGGGCTCGGCTTCACGGCGCATCGCCGCTCACTGATCATCCGGCGGCGGTATTCGGATCTGCACGCGCTGATCGAGGATGCCCTGAAGATCAATCGCGGTCGCGACGGCTTCAACGGGTCGGCGCCGCCGCGCATCCGCACCCGTGACGGCCGCCTGATCGAGTTCGGCGCCGCCAACCATCCCGGCGATGAGCAAGCGTGGCAGGGCCAGCCACACGATTTTCTCGGCGTCGATGAGGTGACGCAGTTCCTGGAAAGCCAGATCCGCTTTCTGATGGGCTGGGTCAGGACCACAGATCCCAACCAGCGCACCCGTGTCGTGTTCGCCTCCAATCCGCCGACCAGTGCGTCCGGTGAATGGATCGTCGGCATGTTCCGGCCGTGGCTCGATCTCACGCATCCGAAACCGGCCCAGCCCGGAGAGTTGCGCTGGTTCGTGACCGCACCGGATGGCAGCGATCTGGAGGTGCACGGACCGAACCCGGTCGAACTGGAGGGACGTACGCTGCGGCCGATGTCGCGCACCTTCATCCCGGCGGTCTTGAAGGACAATCCGTATCTGGCTGGAACCACCTATCAGGCCCAGCTCGACAACCTGCAGGAACCGTGGCGCAGCGCGGTGCGCGACGGCAACTTCATGGCGGCGCGACCGGATGTCGAACGGCAGGTGATCCCGTCGGCCTGGGTCCGTGCAGCTCAGGCGCGCTGGACACAGCGGCCGCCCGACGGCGCGCCAATGACCGCGATTGGCGTGGACGTTGCGGCTGGTGGTCCCGACAGCACCGTGCTGGCACCGCGGCATGATGCGTGGTTTGCACCGCTGATCGCCGTGCCCGGCAAGGATACCCCGACACCGTCAAGCGCAGCGGCGCTGGTGGTGCAGCATCGTCGGCAC
>JAEZBA010000412.1 GCA_023430245.1 Pseudomonadota bacterium | reverse complement strand
GAAATGGATCGCTGGGCCTCGGTTGCGAACGCGCTCGGCATGAAGCCGAAGTAAGCGACGCAGCCTCCGCTCACCCGGCTGCCGCCGCGAACGAAGTCGGCGGCCGGTTCAGGCCGAGATGGTCGCGCAGCGTCGTGCCTTCATACGCGGTGCGGAACAGCCCGCGCCGCTGCAGCAACGGCACCACTTCCGCGCTGAATATTTCGAGCATGTGCGGCAACACCGGCGGCATCAGGTTGAAGCCGTCGGCAGCTCCGTCGTTGAACCAGTCCTTGATCAGGTCGGCGACCTGCTCCGGTGTGCCCGCGATCGTCAGATGGCCGCGCGCGCCGGCAAGGCTGGACAGTAATTGCCGCAACGTCGGCTTCTGACGGCGCACGTAGCCGACAATCACCTCCGCCCGGCTGCGCGCCGCTTCGACTGTGGCGGGATCCGGAAAGTCCTCCGGCGACAATGTCCGGTCGAGAGCGAGGTGGGAGAAGTCGTGCCCGCCAAACCGGTTGGACAGCCGCCGGCGTCCGATTTCAGGATCGGCCAGAACGTTCGCCTCCTGCTCGAGCCGGCGTGCCTCCGTCTCAGTGGACGCAATCGTCGGGCTTAAGCCCGGAAGAATATGAATCTGGCTGGCGTCGCGCCCTTCCGTAAGAGCATGCGCCTTCAGATCGGCATAGAAGGCCTGCGCCGTCGTTTTTTCCATATGCGCGGTGAACACGGCCTCCGCGTGTCGCGCGGCAAACCGCCGGCCGGTATCGGACGAGCCCGCCTGCACCAGAACCGGCCGGCCCTGCGGGCAGCGCGGCATGTTCAGCGGCCCGGCCACATCGTAATAATGGCCCTTGTGATTGATCGGCCGGATGCGATCCGGCCGCGCGTAGCGTCCGCCCGCGCGATCGTCGAGCACAGCATCGTCCGCCCATGAATCCCACAGCGCGTTCGCGACGGCGACGAACTCCTCACCGCGCGCATAGCGTTCCTCGTGCGCCGGCGAACCGGCGCCGCCGAAATTGCGCGCGGCTGCGGGCAACCACGATGTGACGATGTTCCAGCCGACACGGCCATTGCTCATGTGATCGAGCGACGCGAATTGCCGGGCCAGATTGAACGGCTCGGTATAGGTCGTGGATGCGGTGGCGATCAGCCCGATCCGGCTGGTCGTAACTGCAAGCGCCGCCAGCACCGTGATGGGCTCGAGCCAGGCCTGCGGCGCCTGCATGTCCTCGCCCAGAGCCAGCGTATCGCTGAGAAAGATCGAATCGAAACACGCGGCCTCGGCGCGGCGCGCCAGGTCCTGAATGTAGCGGATATCGGTTAAGGCGAGCGGCGACGACATCGGATGGCGCCACGACGCTTCATGGTGCCCGCGGCTCTGAACGAAGAGATTGAGATGCAACTGACGTTTCATTGACAGGCTGGCCTGCGCTTTTCTTGCGAATGGTAACGGTGAGGGAGGTTGTAATGCGATCGTCAGCCGGGCCGATCGCCATCGAGTCCTGTTTGCTGGACACGACGAATGGCGGCCCGGATCTTTTCGATGCGGGACGCGAACAGGGCATCATGTGAGCGGGCTTCGAGGGCAATCTGGATTTCGGTCGCCAGGATATGCAGTTGGTCCGCCAGGTTCGGATGCGAGTTGTTGAGTCCGCGCTGCAGCTGGACGCATGAGCTGATCGCCGCTTTCGCACGGCCCTCCCATTGACCGGATGCGAGCAGCTCACGTTCGTCCAATGCGGCGGCGTCATTGCAAACGCCCCGCAGCAGTTGGAGAAGATGCTGCCGTGACGTCACACGGCCATCGATGATGTGATCTGACATAACTGAGCCACGTCGGGGATTACCGGCCAAATCGGTGGCCGTCCCTACGCGGATACTACAGGTCTTTTTGTCGCGCCGCCTGCGATATTGCGACCCGAAGGCGCCGGAGACCGTGGGATCGGTCAGGCCATCGGTCGGTCGCAGTCCTCTCAGTCGCAATCGATGGGCGTTCCGGGCAAAGTCGCGCGTTGCTCGGCCGGGAACCGGTCGAGCGCCATCTGCAATTGACGGGCCTCGTCCTCGAGCCCGATCCAGCGCAGCTTCCGGATCAGCTTGACCAGTTCTACCGACGTCGGACGTTCCACCGAGTCGAGAATTTCCTGCGGATCGACTTTACGTTCCATGGGCCTTCTCCCGATTCCAGGTTTCTTTGTCCCGATTGACGTAATGCCCCCTGACTCCTGTTGAAGCGGACCGGCGAGACGTGGCCGTTCGGCGTTGCGGGATGAACGCCTGGCGGTCCCGGTCCGAAGACCTGATCCCAAGTCCGCATGATGCGAACTTGAGATTGACACGCTAGGTGCTCGAGCCTTTGCCACCGGTCGACAGAAACCGGTTCATCGATGTGACAAGCTTCTGGCTGTCGGCGAAGAATTTCTGGCTGTCTTTTGTGATCGTCTCCATGCGGCGGCCCATCCAGTCCTGATAGGCTTTGGCAGCATCCGGGAGCGACTTCGCAGACGACAGCTTGGCGGCAAGATCGGACGCCAGTTCGCGCTCCCGCTCCATGCGAGCCAGCCAGTCCGCATTGGCTTGCTCGATCAGACTGGTGAATTCCTTCTGCATCTCGGTGAGCGCGTCCGCCTGCTCTTTGCCCAGCTTGGTGAAGTCTGCCGGGTTGAACATGGGCATCGGCCATTTCTTGTGCTCGTCGGATGACATCGTTACTCCCTCCTCGCGCCCAGAACCTATACCATGGCCAGATAACAAAGGTCTGGTGAGCCATAGCCCGACGACCTTGCGCCCCCGCCAATTTCTCACCCTACTAGGTCCGGCCGGACCATGCCGCGTTGACCTCTCTCAAGTCCGGCGCCGGAAATATTTCCGGTGCTGCGGCGTTCATGAACTCACTGGCCGACGTCGTTTGATGGATCTTGATAAAATTCAAATCGTCGTCAGATAACGGAAGCTCTTTCGTCGGGGCGGCCTGGTGCCGAGCTGACGAACGCGGCGAACACCAAGTCCAAAACGCTGCCTGGTCCGCTCCGGACCGGAGCATTGTACGACAAGACATCGTGTCCATGGAGAGTTTCATGCGCGTCAAATTTGTTTTAATCGCGCTCTTTGCATGCGCCGTCACCGCTTCGGCGTCGGCACCGTTGGACGCGAGCACTGGTCAACAAAACTTGATGCTGCAGCGCGGTACCGAGCTATCGGCTGCCGCAAAGCGCAAGCCCAAGCGGCCCGCGCCGCAAAGCAGCCCTTATGTCCGCCGCGGCTTCGCCGATCCCTCGTTCGGTCCGGATGGTAAGCCTTACAAGGTTCCGGAATATCTCAGGGGGCAGTGCTACATCGACGACGGCTATGGCCGCTTCTCGGCTTGCAACAACCGGATCTGAGCGCGACTTACCTCGAGGACGTCACAGCGTCCTCGAACTTATCGGTGTCAGGGAAGCGGCCGCGGCCAGTCTGCCTGCCCTTCCTGTTGCTCCGTAATCTCCCGTAGGGCAATATCCAGCTTTCTGCCGAGCGATCCCGGCCGGAGGATGCAGTGCGCTCACCGCGCGCATCCGATGGAGGGAACGATGAGAACCGGCCTTCGCAGCGGCGCAGTCCTGATCGCATTCGGCCTGTCGGTCCTGGCCGAGCCAGTCGGCGCAGGTCCGTTTGAGGATTGCACCCAGCATCAGCGCCCGCGGCTCAGATTGGCGGGCTGCAGCGAAGTGATCCGCTCTCCGTCGTTCGACGCGGCTGCAAAGAGCAAGGCCTACGCGAATATCGGCGAGTTGCGGACACAGGCCGGCGCGCTGAAAGAGGCGATCCGGAGTTACAGTCAGGCCCTGCGCCTGGATGGCGAAAACAGCAGTGCCTATGCAGGGCGGGCGGAGGCGCGCGCAGCCTCCGGGGACACCACCGGCGCGATCCGCGACTATGACAAGGCGATATCGATCTCGCCGTCCGACAGCGCCAACTTCGTCGGACGCGGTCATGCCTATCTGGTTCGCGGCAATGCCGATGCCTCGATCCGCGACCTGAGCGAGGCTTTGCGCCTGCAGCCCGGCAGCGCCGTGGCCTACAACAATCGCGGGCTTGCCTACCGGAAGAAGGGCGACGCAGTGGCTGCGCTCGCGGACTACAGCGCCGCGATCACGCTCAATCCGGCTTACGCGCTGGCCTATGCCAATCGTGGCCGTCTCAACGAGAGCATCGGCAAGACCGACGAGGCGATACAGGATTTCTCCGATGCGCTGCGTCTCGACCCGTCGCAAGTCTCGGTGCGCAACGCGCTGAAGAAACTCGGCTCCCTCGATCCGGCCGAGCGCGAAAGCAATGCGCGTCTGCGTGAAGGCCGGACCTTGGTCGAGGTCAGTTGCGCGCCCTGCCATGCCGTGGGCTCAGGCGGCACCAGCCCGAATGCCAAGGCGCCTCCGTTCCACGCGCTGCAGAAGCGCTACGCGATGCTGTCTCTGCGGACGCCGATCACGCGCAGCCTGGCCGCGCCACATGACGAGATGCCGCGATTCAGGCCGACCGACCAGGAACTCGACGCCATCATCGCTTACATCAACAGTCTCGCGCCGCCCCGCTGATGCCGTCGCGTTGTCAGACAGCGCAGCTTAACCGCGATCCCGCAACAGCCGGCGGATGATCTTGCCGGAGGTCGTCATCGGCATCTGATCGATGAAATCGATCTCGCGCGGATATTCGTGCGCGGACAGGCGCACGCGAACGAATTCCTGCAATTCCGCGACCAGTTCATCCCGCGGCGTCTCGATGCCCGGCTTGACCACGACGAAGGCCTTCACGATTTCGGTGCGCAATGGATCGGGCTTGCCGATCGCCGCCGCAAGCGCCACCGCCGGATGACGGATCAGGCAATCCTCGATCTCGCCCGGGCCAATGCGATAGCCCGACGAGGTGATGACGTCATCGTCGCGCCCGACGAAATGAAAATAGCCGTCGTCATCGACGATGCCCTGATCGCCGGTGGTCATCCAGTCGCCGATGAACTTGTCGCGCGTGGCGTCCGGCCGGCCCCAGTAATCGAGGAACATCACCGGGTTCGGGCGGCGCACCGCGATCTGACCGATAGTGCCGGCCGCCACCGGCACACCATCGGCATCGATCACCGCAACCTCATGCCCCGGCACCGGCTTGCCGATGGCACCGGGACGCGACACGCCAAGCATCGCGCAGGATGACAAGACCAGATTGCATTCGGTCTGGCCGTAGAATTCGTTGATGGTCAGGCCAAAGGCATCCCGGCCCCATTCAAACGTCTCCGATCCCAGCGCCTCGCCGCCCGATCCGATACTACGCAGCTTCAGATCGTATCGCCCGCGCGGGTTGGGTGCCGCGCGCAGCATCCGAAGCGCCGTCGGCGGAATGAATGCGTTGCGGACACCGGTGCGCGCCATCAGCGCATAGGCCTCTTCCGGATCGAACTTGTCGAAGCGATGCGCCACCACCGCGACGCCGTGATGCAGTGACGGCAACAGCGCGTCGAGTAGACCGCCGGCCCAGGCCCAGTCTGCCGGCGTCCAGAACAGATCGCCCGGCTGCGGAAAGAAATCATGCGGTAATTCGATGCCCGGCATGTGACCGAGCAACACGCGATGCGCATGCAGCGCGCCTTTAGGCGGCCCGGTGGTGCCGGAGGTATAGATCATCATCGCCGGATCGTCGGCGGAGGTATCCTCAGGCGCGAATGCATCCGAGGCCGCTTGCAGCAGCGAGGCGAAGCCGGCCGCGCCATCGGCTTCGCCGTCGGTCGATACCACGAGCTTCAGGTCGGGCGGAGTGTCACCCAGGCTGGCGAGCTTCTGCACGCCGAGTTCATTGGTGATCAGCGCCTTCGCGCCGGAATTCTGCAACCGGTAGGCCAGCGCCTCGGTGCCGAACAGCAGCGCAAGCGGCAGCGCAACCGCGCCAAGCTTGTAGATCGCAACATGCGCGATGACCGCTTCCGGCGATTGCGGCAGCAGGATCGCCACCCGCTCTCCGCGCGCGATCCCGTGCGCCCGCAACGCATTGGCGAGCCGATTCGACAGCTGCATCAGCGCGCGAAACGAGACGGTCTCGATCCGGCCGTCGCCGTGAACATGGATGATGGCCGCCCGACCCGGGTCGCGCATCGCCCAGCGATCGCAGACGTCGACCCCGATATTGTAGCGGTCAGGAATCTCCCAGCGAAATTCGCGATAGAGCCTGTCGTAGTCTTTGATAAATGGAAGCATCCGGCAGCCTTGCGGGCGGCAGGCCAGTGAAGCGGATTTGCCATTCGCGACCCACCCGGCCGCAGGCTCACAAAGCGAATGTCAAATCCAGAGCTCCACCGGCATGCGATACCCGCCAGTGATCCCTCGATTCTAACGCTCGCAAAAAACGTGGCCGGCAGGGACTGCGAACGTTAGAAACGGACCACTAGTCGGGCGAGCAGCCGGCGTCCAGCGATTGGTGCATGCGATGAGCGATGGCAGCCCCGCGCCGTTCCAATGGCGACCGATGATGGCGGCAGATCTTGCCGCGGTCGACGATCTGTCGGCGCGCATTCATCCGGATTTTCCGGAGCGGCCGGAGATCCTGGCCGAAAAATTCCGGCTGTTCCCGCGCGGCTGTTTCGTGCTTGCTGCCGCCCCCGAGGGACAGCCGAACGGATATTGCTTTTCTCATCCCTGGATGTTCGGCGCGCCGCCTGCGCTGGACACAATGCTTGACGCGCTACCGGAGGCGCCGACCGCGTATTTCATCCACGACCTTACGGTCGAAGCGTCTTTGCGCGGCAGGAACTTCGCATCCACGCTGGTGCCGCGGCTATTCGAAACCGCCCGGGATGCTGCCATCGGCCGGATGATGCTGGTCGCGGTCAGCGGTAGCGCGCCGTTCTGGTCGCGGATGGGATTTCATCGCACGGACGATGACGCACTTCAGTCTGCGACCCACGCGAAATATGGCGCGGGTGCGATTCACATGGAGCGGGAGATCGCCTGACCGGCTATTGCACGACCTGCGCCATGCGCTGATCCGGTGCGGCCAGGATCAGCGCCCAGAACACCTTGTACTTGGTGTTCGGCACATAGACCGCCGCAATGCCCATCTGGGTGGCGCCCTTCAAGAGCATGTTCGCCTTGTGCGAAGGCGAGTCGCGCCAGCCCGAAAAGGCCTCGGCGAGGGTATGGTAGCCGGCACCGATATTCTCCGCGCCGGTTTGCGCCTTGTAGCCGGACTTGCGCAGCCGCTGCTGGAAATTGCCGGCGACGTTGTGATCGAGCTTGTCCTTGGTCGCCATGGCCCGCGCCTGCTCTTCGGCCATCCGCATCAGCTGCGGATCGAGCGTCACATCGCCCAGCATGTTGTTGCGCCGGTAGCCGGAAATCATCGAAGCCGCGGCCTGCGGATCGAGTTGGGCGCCTTCGCGCGCCATGCTCTGATAGAATGTCGGCTGCGACGGCATGGGTTCGGTTGCGCAGCCGCTCAGTGCGAGCCCGAGCCAACACAATATTGCTGCAGACATCGGCCGCCCGCCCGTCATCGCCTGAAAATCCCCCGATCGACTGAATTGGCCGCAAATTGGTGACCAAACGGTAAATTCCGTTTGAAACCGACAAATCACCGCGGTTTCGGCTTTTTTGGGGCCGGGCGCCTGCGAGGCTCGGATTCGGGCGCCTCAGGCTCGGCCTCCTCGGCCATCCCCTCGATATGGATGTGCCGGTGCGGATACGGCATCACGATACCCTCCGCCCGGAAGCGCTCGAGAATGGCGAAACAGATTTCGCTCTTGATTCCGGCTCCGTCGCCGAGATTACGGACCACCCAGCCCAGCTCGAAATTGATGGCGCTTTCGCCGAACCCGGTCAGGAAGACGGTCGGTCCCGGAGTCTGCATGACATGCGGATGGGTCTTTGCAATGTCCAGCAGGGTGTCCCGCACCTTGACGACATCGCTGTCATAGGACACGCCGACCGCCACAGCGCCACGGGCGAACGTATCGGTATGGGTGCGGTTCTTCACCACCTGCGTGATCAGTTCGGAATTCGGAATGATCACGCTGGCGCGGTCGCCGGTCTCGATTTCGGTCGCACGTACATGAATGCGGCGCACCCGCCCCTCCTCGCCCTTGACCGCGATGA
>JAEZBA010000348.1 GCA_023430245.1 Pseudomonadota bacterium | reverse complement strand
TTCTGAAACACCTCGAACTGCCGCTGTGGAAGGTGCCACGCATCGCTGCGCATTTGCGGCGGATGAAGCGCGCGCATCTCGGCGAGCTGCCGCACTTTCCCGGTGTGCCCGGGATGCTGGACGCGCTCCGAAGCAACGGCATCCGGATCGCACTGGTCAGCTCGGACAGCGAGGCCAATGCGCGGCTGCAGCTTGGCGACAGCGCCGTGCACTTCTCCGATTTCGCCTGCGGCGCCTCACTGTTCGGCAAGGCCGCGAAATTCCGGCGGATTGTCGGGCGTGCGGGGATTCCACCGCCGGCGGCAATCGCCATCGGCGACGAAATGCGGGATATGGATGCGGCGAAGGCGGCGGGCATCGCGTTTGGCGGCGTGGCCTGGGGCTATGCGGACCCCGACGCGCTGCGCGCGCGTCAACCTCAGGCCTGGTTCGACACCCTCGCCGACATTCCCCGTATGCTGACCGCGAGAGGTTTGACGGCAAAAGGGACGACCGAAACGGACGTGGCGACGTGCGTTCGGCCGCATGTCGCGGGAAACGGTCGCGGATCAATCCCTTGATCCATAGCAACGTCACCGCAACCCTTGTGTGGAAACAACGCGCGCCTAAAACTCCGGCATGCCTTGCCGTCAGGATAGACTGGCCGAGTTCCGCGTCATCACTAGATAGGTCCATACAATGCCGGGAGCATCCATGTCCGCCGCCCTCACCGACCACCCCGCCACGCACCGTGTCGAACGAAAGGCCGGGGATCATCCGGTCGCGCCCGGACAGGAGCGCCCGCACGGTTGAAGATGGTGCCCCAATGTCCTTTCATCTCCGCATTCATCGCGAAGAATGCCGAATTCAGCGACCTGGTGATCTGAACAATGCCTGCGCCTGACCGTACGTCCCCCATCCTGATCACGGGCTGCTCCAGCGGCCTCGGCCAGGCCTCCGCGATGCTCCTGCGGGAAGCCGGCTATCTCACGGTCGCGACCGCGCGAGATCCGTCGACCCTCGAACCGCTCGCAGCAATTGGATGCGAGACGTTGCAGCTCGACGTCACCGACGAAGCCTCGCGCATTGCCGTGATTGCTGACATCGAGCGTCGCCACGGACCGGTGGGTGTGCTCATCAACAATGCCGGCTATGGCCAGTACGGCCCCCTCGAGGAAATCAGCCCCGAGGACGTTCGCCGCTCGTTCGAGACCAATGTGTTCGGACTGCTGCGCATGTCGCAACTGGTGATGCCCGGCATGCGCAATGCCGGACGCGGTCGCATCGTCAACATCTCATCTCTCGCCGGGCGAGTCACCGCACAGGGCGGCGGCGTCTATCACATGACCAAGTACGCGGTTGAAGCGCTCGCCTATGCGATGCGCTCAGAGGTCAAGCCGTTCGGGGTCGACCTGGTCAGCGTGTTGCCGGGGCCGTTCGCATCACCCTATCGCGACAAGGTGATCGCCAAGATTCCGGAGACCGGCGAGACCTCTCCGTACGATCTCTACAAGCGCAATGTCGGCGCCTATATGCTGGATTTCCTCGACCCCAACACCTTTGGCACCATGCCCTTGGAGAAGGTTGCCCGGGTGGTGTTCAAGGCGGCAACGGTGGCCCGGCCGCGAACCCGCTACAATGTCGGCTTCTGGGCCAATTTCGGTCCCGTTGGCCGCTACCTCGCCGGCGATCGCGTTGTCGACTGGTGGATGTCACGCGAAATTCCGCATGATCGTCCGCGAAAATCGAAATCCAGGACGGAACGGTAACTGGCCGCCGCGTTGCGACGCCGCTATTCGGCGCCCTGCCCCAGGATTTCCGCCTGCTTCAGCCAGCGGTCGCGCTTCTCGTCCGACGATTCCGCGATCATGCCCAGCAGCGTCTCGCGCACCGGCTTGATGCCGATGAAGTTCAGGATGTTGTACTTCAGCAGCTTCAGCGCGTGCGGCCCATACCAGAACCGATAGATCGACACCGGCATGCCCATGGTCATGATGATGCGTGCCGATTTCTTCTCGAAGATGCGCCAGTTCATGGCGTTCTCAGTGCCCTGCCGTTTGATCAGGTCGGGCTGCAGAATACGTTCGAAAAATCCTTTCAGAATGGCCGGCATGTCGCCGCACCAGAGCGGAAAGATCAGCACCCAGTGATCGCTCGCGGCGAGCGCATCATAGGCCGAGCGCAGATCGGGTTCGAGCGGCTGCTCCTTGCGATAGCCCTCCCGCAGGATCGGATCAAAATCCAGCTCCGCAAGCTTGAATAGATGCACCCGATGCCCGGCCTTCTCGCCGCCGCGCCGGTAGGCTTCCGCCAGCGCCCCACAAAAGGTGGTGCGTTGCGGATGACCGACAATGATTGTGACCGTAGCCATGACGTATGCCCGCTGCTGAAGATTCTAGTTTGGCATCGTATGACGAAACATCGGCGACTCCGCTTTGCGATGGCGCAAGTCCCATTCTGAGCCGCAAAAAACTGTTCGGCTCCGATCAGCTGCCGTCGCGCTGCAGCCACCAGCCCTCGGCGATCGGACGCTGCAGCAGCACCTTTTTTCGGCCAGCCGCCGCTTTGTCGAGATCGCCGTCGACGATTTCAGCATGCCGCGACGCCTCACCCCTGACAAAACCCTTGCCGAAACCGTTGGCGGGCATGCCACTCGCATAAAACAAAAACTGCACCGATCGATGTCCACGGCTGACGCTGATGATCGCTGCCTCGCGCATGAGGTCGCGGTAGTCCGCGATACGGGCTGCAGGCACATGCGCGCGCTCCGGATCGTCGGGATCGCTCCAGGTCAGGCCCAGCCGGTTCAGAGCCGGATCGCGCCGCAGCATGTCGGTGATCTGGTCGAGCGTCGCTCGGTGCTTTTCCCAATGCGCAATCATCGCCGCATCAGATGGCGCCGCGGGACCTGGGCCGGGTACCGACGCGGTCAACGCCATTGGGAGCACGATCGCAGCGACGGCCACGAGTGCGGCAAGGCCGGTCAGTGCGAGTGCGACAGTGCGACGCTTCATTGCAGATCCCGTTTCAGGGCTTGAGTTCCCTAGGGCGACTTTGCGGCGCTCCGAGGGCGTCATATGGCGAAGATGCACGAAAGCGTGAATGTGCCCACGAGCATTCTATTCTAGCATGGCGTGACAGGCTGAGACCGACGTGACCGGCTTGTTCGCCGCGCCACATCATTCCCGGCTGTAAAATATCGCAGAACAGGGAGACTTGCCCATGGCGCAGTTCCACGTTCTTACGCCCGCCGACGACCGGAATGCCGACCTCCCCGTCGTTCGCCGCATCGGCCTTTCCGATCTCGGAGACGCTCTGCGGCAAGGTTGGAACGACTTCAAACTCTGGCCGACGCACGCCATTTTCCTCTGCATCATCTATCCCCTTGTGGGTCTGGTCCTCGCCGGGATGGCACTCGGTTACAGCGTGCTGCCACTGGTATTCCCGCTGATCGCCGGCTTCGCATTGCTCGGCCCGGTGGCTGCGCTGATGATGTACGAATTGAGCCGCCGCCGCGAACTGGGCGAGCCACCTTCATTTCAGGCTGCCGTAGGCGTCATCCGCTCGCCGGGGTTTCCCGCCATCGTCGCCATCGGCCTGCTGCTGATGGGGCTGTTCCTGCTTTGGCTCGTGGTCGCGCGCGGGCTGTATCAATCGCTGTTCGGTGTCTATGCCGCGCCGGACGCGATCGTGCCGTTCCTCCGTCAGGTTTTTACTACCGATGCCGGGTGGGAGCTGATGATTTACGGGAATGCCATCGGCTTCCTGTTCGCGCTGACGGCGTTCTGCCTGACGGTGATCTCCTTCCCGCTTCTGCTCGACCGCGACATCGGCGCCGCTACGGCGCTGCTGACCTCGGTGCGAGCGGTTATGCTCAATCCGGTCGTGATGGCGGCCTGGGGCCTGATCGTTGCCGGATTGCTTGTTCTCGGCTCCCTGCCGGCTTTCATCGGATTGGCGGTGGTGATGCCGGTCCTCGGCCATGCAACATGGCATCTGTATCGCAAGCTGGTTGTGTAGTTCGGAGAACCCGAGGCGCCGCCGTCAGGTCCATCGACGCGTGCCGGATTTGTGGCGCCTTTAGTTCGAATTGGATTCAAGTTGACCACGCAAGTTTCATGCGATGCACAGGCGATCTGTTGCATTGATCGCAGCCATGGCTGCCAACCGCCCATTGCGTCCGCATGTCGGAAAGTACCGCGCGCCGCCGCGTGCCGCCGCGCCGCGTGCTGTGGTCCCGCGCCCAGCCGTTGCCTCGGTCCGCCGCAGTAAAGCCCACCACCGGGAATGGCAGCGTGCCTCGATCGCCGCGATTGCGGTTGCATTGGTGCTTGGTGGATCGATCAGCGTCTACGCGGTCCATTCCCGGATGGCCCAGGCCGCGGCAAATGCCCGCGCGCTCGCCCTGCATACAGCGGCGGTCGAGACCGGCGAAGCGCTGGGCAGCGGCTCGGTCGTGTTCATGCCGGAGTATGGCCACAATTGCCGGCGCCGCTGGCTCGACAACAAGACCGGGACGCTTCGCGATGGTGGAGAAATTCACTGCGACGATGCGGTGAGCCTGGATGCAAGTCCGACACGCGCTCAAAAATTCGAGCGACGTATGGACGCGATCCGTAACGGGTTCCAGACCAGGAACGGCGGCGCGCCGGACTAGGTTCGCTACGAGCGCTGCGCCGACAGCTTGACACGCCTCTGCTTCGAAAGGCGCAACATGAACGACAGGTCTGCGTGCCGCAGACCTGCGTTTCGAACGACCTCGCCGGCAATCAGTTGCCAACCGCGTCCGTCATGCATTTCTTGATGTGGCTGGTCTTGGCGGCGCCGGCGAGCTTCTTGTCGGCTGCGGACTGATCGCACGCCGCCTGGGCATCCTTCTCGCATTTCGTCATGAAGCTGTTCAGCGCAGCACCGGCGAGCTTCTTGTTCGATGCCTCGACCTTGCAGGCTGCGGCGTGTGCGCTGCCGGCAACGAGCGTGAAGGCTGCGACAAGGAATATGACTCTCATTGTTTCCTCCTGGGAGAGAATCGGACGACCGGCGAGTCGGCCGCGATTGTCAGACTATTCAACAGCTCGTGTCGCGACGATGGCTGCGCATGACGTATCCGGGATCATGCGGCAAGTGAGGGTAACGCCGCTACCTCTCTGATCGCCGTCACCGGCGTCGCGGCCATGTCGTTGGCGATCCGTTCAAGCCCCATCACGCGTAGCACACCGCGCGCCGGGCACATTTCGACCGCAAGCCGGGTGAAGCGATTGTTGATCGGCTCCGTCAGCCAGCCGAACGGCTCGCGCATCAGCGAGCCGGAAAAGCTCTGCATCGTTTCGCGGCGGCAGCGGCTGTTCTCGCCGGCCTCCTCATACTTGCAGGTCAGCACCAGATCGCCGCCGATCCGCGCTTCCCATGGATCCCGGCAGACGTGCCAGTCGTTGGCCGCGACGGTGGCGGTCGATCGGGTTTCGAAATCTGTCTCCGTCCGCTCGATGACGCAGCGCTCGCCCGGACGCGTTCCCGCCAGCGAATAGATCACCGGACGCGCGACCGGCGTGCGCTCGAGCGTGGCGCGGGCGGTCGCAAAATCGGGGCAGGTTTCGAACACCTGACGCAGCAGCTGATCGGGGGGAATGTTGCGGATGCGCCAAGTCTTGATCGCATTGGCGGCCAGATCATATGGCCGCAGCCAGGGGTGACGGGTTCGCCGCCAAAGGGGCGCCTGGTTGATCGCCGCCCCGAACCGTCCCGGTGCCAAAGCGGTCAACGTGCCCACATAGCCCGGCCAGGTGACGCTGTAGAAATCGCCCGCCTCGCCCCATTTGTGAGCGATCTCGGCATGGCGGCCGAGGCCCGGAAACGGCCAGTCGAGCGTCCGGACGAGCCAGGGTTCTCCGTCCTCGTCCCGGCTCATGGTGGTGCAGCCCCATGAATAGGAGCCGTTCAGGAACCAGACGCCGCTGAAGCCAAGCGTGGCGGCGATGCCTTCGATCTCGCCGACATAGGGCGATTGCGATCGCGACAGCCAGCGTCGCGCCAGCCCGTCGAGCAGCGGCAAGGCCGCAGCGACCGGACGCGGAAAGAACGACAGGCAATCGTCGCGCAAAGACCGCGCGCGCGCAGCGCCCGCCTCGGCCTGGCGCAGCGGACCACCCTCGCGCACATCAATGATGGGAATTTCGGACAATGCGGTCATGGCAAGAGCCTAGCAGCGAATCATCGCAGCTTAAATCCGGTCCCATCTGCCGGACCCGGCAACGGTCAACCAAGTCGCGAAACAACCCTTTGATTCAAATAGTGTTTTTACGCGGATACGATTCGTCAATCCTGATCACCGTAAATTGGTCGATGGTTCAGGCTGGACGAATACGCATGACCAAACGCATCAGAGCGTCGGATCGGCATCGCTGGACAGAGCGGGACGGACGGCTCGCCGTCTTGGCCGCCATCATGCTGGTGTTTGTCGCTGCCGCCAGTCTATCCGACGGACGGCTGCTTCCGGATTTCTCTGCCTGGCGAGCGCCGGCGACGCGCGCGGCCCCAAACTCGGCCGACACCCTCCGTACCGGTTCGATCCTGATCACGCCGACGCACGGAAATGTGTGCGAGCATCGCATCATCGACAACGAAACCTGGCGCATTCATTCCGGTGGCCGCGTCGCTTGCGATGACGCCCTTAAATGGCAGGCCGAACGCAACGGCACCTACACGCCGCAGACCCGCCTGGAAGCCATTCGCGACGGCTTCTATTCGAAGCGCTAACGGGGCGTTTTAGCCTGCCCGCTCGACCAGAAATGCGACCTGCGCCAGGGCCACGGCATTGACGATCGCATGCAGGATCACGGTGAGCAGCGTCGAACCGCTCCGCCAGCGCAGCCAGCCGAATGCACAACCGAGCACGAAAATGTGCACGAGATAGAACGCCTCATACTGGACATGCATCACCGACCAGCCGGCCGAGGTGAGCAGGATCGCGCCCCACGGCCGCAGCCGCGATGCCGCATATCCCGGAAACAGAAATCCGCGGAACAGCAATTCTTCCATCAGCGGTGCCGCCACGACCAGCGCGATAGCCAGCAGCACCAGCGTCCCCGAACTGCGCGCGGACTTGTATGCATCGACCACCGCCGGCGGGACCAGATCGCGGCCGGTCAGCCAGGAACTCAGATCGCCCAGCGGCAGCAGGACGACAATGATCAGCATGCCGACGATCAGGTCGGCGCGCTTTGGCCGATACCACCCGAGATAGTCGCCGACCATGCAGCCCGAGCGCCGCGCGGCGATCGCGATCACGGCAATCGGCGCCGGCATCGACACGATGGTGGCGACCGCGATCGTCACGGCATGCGACGCCAGCGTCTGGACGTCGGCATGCGGTACGTCGCGGCCGGAGGCAAAAAACGACAGCATCACGAAAGCCGACAACAATTGCGCGGCAAACCAGGCGACGATCGCAATCAACCCATAAGCCGTGGTGGTCCATGCCCCCAGCGGCTGGCAGGGCGAATGGACGTCGGTCGGATGCGGGCCGGGTACGCTTTCAATCATCGTGTTCTCAGGTTCGGTGTCCGGCGGCTCGCCTACACATTATTCAAGTTCTCGATTCAAGCCCCTCGTCCCTGTCCGGACAGGTCCAGATCGACGTCGATATTCCCGGTCCGGGCCATAGCACAGCCTGCCGCCGGCTGCCGCTTGCATGCTATGGACAATGGATGCCAGCAATCGTCAGCCCCCTCGCCGAAGCCCGGTCCGTCCTGCCTGCGCGTGGCGCATTGATCGGGCTCGACCTCGGAACCAAGACCATCGGAGTCGCGGCCTCCGACCCGGATCGCGTGCTTGCGGCTGGCGTCGAGACTATTGCCCGAAAGGCATTCCAGGCCGATGCCGCCCGCGTCCTGAGCCTCGCCGCGGAACGGCGGGCCGTGGGGCTCGTGCTCGGCTTGCCGCTCAACATGGACGGAAGCGAAGGTCCGCGCGCGCAATCGACACGCGCCTTTGCACGCAATCTCGCGCGACTGACCGAATTGCCGATCGCGTTCTGGGACGAGCGGCTGTCGACCGCCGCCGTCGAACGCGACCTGCTGGCGGCGGATGTGAGCCGCGCCAAGCGCGCCGCAGTGATCGACCAGCATGCGGCAGCGTTCATCCTGCAGGGCGCGCTGGACTTTCTGCGCCTTGCGGAAAACCGGACGGAACCCTGGTAGAGCCGGATTGGCGGCGCCGCAGCCCTGGCGCAGCGTTGAACGGACGCCATGCACCAAAGCGGATGTCACGGGCGTTTTTCAGTCGATTCACCATGGCCTGGGGATGGCCGGACCCAGTGCCTTGCGGCCTGCCCACGATGAGCCTATAGACCCGGCTTTAATGAACATCGCAGCCACATCGTCATTCGTCCTCAACCGGCGACATCTGTTGGGGATCGAAGGGCTTTCGCGCGAGGAGATCCTTGGCCTTCTCGATCTGGCCGAGGAATTCGTCGATCTCAATCGTCAGA
The DNA here is from genome assembly GCA_023430245.1 of Pseudomonadota bacterium. GTDB lineage: Bacteria > Pseudomonadota > Alphaproteobacteria > Rhizobiales > Xanthobacteraceae > Pseudorhodoplanes. Next base: position 9,080 of record JAEZBA010000348.1, on the reverse strand, counting down.
TCGAGAAGAAGCGCACGTCGCTGCGCGGCCGCACCCAGATCAACCTGTTCTTCGAATCCTCGACGCGGACCCAGTCCTCCTTCGAACTCGCCGGCAAGCGGCTCGGCGCCGACGTCATGAACATGGCGGTCAATTCCTCGGCGATGAAAAAGGGTGAGACGCTGATCGACACCGCGATCACGCTGAATGCCATGCATCCCGACATCCTGGTGGTCCGGCACCACGCCTCCGGCGCGGTCGAATTGCTGGCGCAGAAGGTCGACGGGTCAGTAATCAATGCCGGCGATGGCGCGCATGAGCATCCAACGCAAGCCTTGCTCGATGCGCTGACCATTCGCCGTAACAAGGGATCGATCGAGGGTCTGACGGTTGCGATCTGCGGCGATATCCTTCATTCGCGCGTCGCACGCTCCAACATCTATCTTCTGAATGCGCTTGGCGCCCGCGTCCGGGTCGTGGCGCCTTCGCCATTGCTGCCGTCCCATGTCGAGCGCCTTGGCGTCGAGGTGACAGGCGACATGCGCGAAGGCCTCCAGAACGCCGATATCGTGATGATGCTGCGGCTGCAACGTGAGCGCATGAACGGTTCATTCGTCCCGTCGACGCAGGAATATTTCGCCTATTTCGGCCTGGATCAGAAGAAGCTCGCTTACGCCAAGCCGGATGCGCTGGTGATGCATCCGGGCCCGATGAACCGCGGCGTCGAAATCGATTCTGCTGTCGCCGACGGCGCGCAGTCGCTGATCCGCGAGCAGGTCGAGATGGGTGTCGCCGTTCGCATGGCGGTGCTCGAAGCGCTGTCTCGCAACCTGCCGAACGCTTAAAGACATGCTGTCCGACCGCCGTCCGATTTTGCTCGCCAATGCCCGGATCCTCGATCCGTCGCGTGACCTCGATTTTCCGGGCGATCTGCTGATCGCCGACGGTGTGATCCGCGAAGCCAAGCGCGGCATCGGCGCGGCCGGCGTGCCCGAAGGCACCGAGGTTGTCGATTGCAAGGGCCGCATCGTCGCGCCCGGGCTGATCGACATGCGCGCTTTCGTCGGTGAACCGGGCGCCGAGTATCGCGAGACGTTGGCCACCGCGAGCCAGGCGGCCGCTGCTGGCGGCGTGACCACCATCATCTGTCAGCCCGACACCTCGCCCGCCATCGACGATCCCGCCATTGTCGACTTCATCCTGCGGCGCGCCCGCGATACCGCGATCGTGCACGTGCAGCCGATGGCGGCGCTCACCAAGGGCCTGCACGGCAAGGAGATGACCGAGATCGGCCTGCTGAAGGCCGCCGGCGCCGTTGCCTTCACCGACGGCGCCAGAAGCGTCACCAATGCCTTGGTGATGCGCCGCACCCTCACCTATGCGCGCGATTTCGATGCGCTGGTCGTGCATCACACCGAAGATCCGGATCTGGTCAGCGAAGGCGTCATGAACGAGGGGGAGCTTGCGGCCAGACTCGGCCTGCACGGCATCCCGGCGGCCGCCGAAGCGATCATGCTGGAACGCGACATGCGGCTCGTCGCGCTGACCGGCTGCCGCTACCACGCCGCCTCAATCACCTGCCGCGAGTCCCTCGACATCCTGCGGCGTGCGAAGGAGGCCGGCCTCCCCGTCACCGCGTCCACGTCTATCAATCATCTGACCCTGAATGAAATCGACATCGGGTCATACCGCACCTTCTTCAAGCTGGCGCCGCCGCTTCGCGCGGAAGACGATCGTGCAGCCCTGGTCGAGGCGGTTGCGTCGGGGCTGATCGATATCGTGATGTCGGATCACAACCCGCAGGACGTCGAAACCAAGCGGCTGCCGTTTGCCGAAGCGGCGCCCGGCGCGATCGGCCTCGAGACCATGCTCACCGCCGGCCTTCGGCTGGTGCATGGCGAATATCTTTCGCTGTCGCAATTGCTCGCGGCGATGTCGACCCGACCGGCGGAATTGCTTGGGCTTCCCGGCGGCACGCTGCGCCATGGCGCACCAGCAGACGTGATCGTGATCGATCCCGATACGTCATGGATACTGGATCCATCCGATCTCAAGTCGAAGTGCAAGAACACGCCGTTCGACGAAGCGCGCCTCGAAGGACGCGTGGTGCGTACCATCGTTGCCGGACGCACGGCCTACGAGTACGCTTCCGCCTGACGCAGATCGCGAACGGGCGAGGCGCTGGGGCATGATGGACTGGTCTGGTATTCTCGCAATCTGGCCTGCGCTTCTGGGTGCGTTGGCCATCGGTTACCTGTTCGGGTCGATCCCGTTCGGACTGTTGCTGACACGCTTCTCCGGCGGCCCCGCCATTCGCGGCATCGGCTCCGGCAATATCGGCGCGACTAATGTGCTGCGCACCGGACGCAAGGGCCTCGCCGCCGCAACCCTGCTCGCCGACATGCTGAAAGGCACGGCCGCGGTTGTGCTGATGCGTCACCTTTTCGGGGCGGAGGCAGCGATCGCCGCCGGCCTCGGCGCGTTCCTCGGCCATCTGTTTCCGGTCTGGCTCGGCTTCAAGGGCGGCAAGGGCGTCGCAACCTTCATCGGCGTATTGCTCGGATTCTCGTGGATCGCGGTGCTGATTTACGGCGCCATCTGGATCGGAATCGCCGCGCTTACGCGCTATTCATCGCTGTCGGGCCTGATCGCCTGCGCGGTCACCCCCGCCCTGCTCTGGGCGTTCAACCAGCAGTCCGCGGCCGTGTTGTTTCTCGTGCTGGCGCTGCGCGTGTTTTTCATGCACCGCGCCAATATCGTGCGGCTGATGGCGGGAACGGAAACCAGGATCGGACAATCCGCGGTGAAGCCGTGAGCGGTGCTGCCGGTGGCGTAAAGCTGACCGACAGCCAGCGCCTCGACTGGTTACGCCTCATCCGCAGCGAGAATGTCGGCCCGCGGACGTTTCGCGCCCTGGTCAACCATTACGGTGGCGCAAAGGCCGCAATCGAGATGCTTCCGGCGCTGGCAAGACGCGGTGGCGCGCAAGCGCCCGGCCGCATCTGTTCTGAGGCGGAAGCCGAGCGCGAAATCGAAACCGCCACCCGCAATGGAGCCGTGTTTGTCGGACTCGGCGAGCCGGATTATCCGGCAAGGCTGCGGATGATCGACGATGCGCCGCCGCTGATCTCGGTGCGGGGACAGATCGATTCCTTGAAATTGCCGATGGTGGCAATCGTCGGATCGCGCAACGCATCCGCCGCCGGTGCGAAATTCGCAAGCCAGATCGCGCGCGAACTGGGCGAGCATGAGTTCATTACGGTGTCGGGGCTGGCGCGCGGCGTCGACGCCGCGGCTCACCGCGCCAGTCTCGCCACCGGGACGGTCGCGGCGCTCGCAGGCGGTCAGGATTGCATCTATCCCCCCGAACACGCGCCGTTGCTTGAACAGCTACTCGAACGTGGCGCCGCGGTATCGGAGATGCCGTTTGGCTGGGAGCCCCGGGCCCGCGACTTTCCACGCCGCAACCGGCTGATTGCCGGATTGTCGCTTGGAGTCGTGGTGATCGAAGCGGCGCGCCGGTCCGGTTCGCTGATCACGGCGCGTCTGGCGCTCGAACAGGGACGCGAAGTGTTCGCGGTGCCGGGATCGCCCCTCGACCCGCGTTGCGAGGGAACCAACGGCCTGCTGAAACAGGGCGCCACCCTGGTGACCGAAACCAATGATGTGCTGGACGTGCTCGGGCCGATCCTCGGCCGGAGCATCAACCACCCGATCGAGGAGCCGGAACCCGATGCTCAGGGGTCCGCGGCGGAGCCCGCAACCGACGAGCGGCGGCGGATCATCGCCCTGCTCGGCCCGACGCCGGTTGAAATTGACGATCTGATCCGCCTGTCGGGCGCACGCGCCGCGGTCGTCAGGACGGTGCTGCTGGAACTCGAACTTGCCGGCCGGCTGGAACGGCAGACTGGAGGGCGCGTTGCCTTGACCTGATTTACCGGGCCGGCCCGTTCTTTACATTCTCGGCTTCCATCTTCGCCATATCGAGAAGATACCCCAGCGTATTGAGACCATGGCCGCGCGCGATCAACGCAAGGCTTCCCGTCAGGTCGGCAATATAGACGGCGGCGGCCGTGCGTTCCTCGGCAGGACTGCGCGCTTTTTCGTTCATCGCGAGGCGCCGACTCCAGGCCATTATCAATAATTGCATTATGTAGACGTATATATCTTGGGTTGCAACAATCGCGCGGGAAAATGCCACTATACCCGGTGCCGGCGCGGGGCCCCTATTTGACTTAAGGGGTCGATTTACCCATGGTCCGGCCCCACCTAAGCGGCAGACTCGCCGCCTAAGGTCTGAGAATTGGGCCTAACCCACTGGAATTGCATGAATATCGTGGTCGTCGAATCCCCGGCCAAAGCCAAGACTATCAATAAATACCTTGGCCCAGGCTACGAGGTGCTGGCTTCGTTCGGACATATCCGCGACCTCCCGGCCAAGGACGGGTCGGTGGACCCCGATCACAATTTCAAGATGATCTGGGAGGTCGACGAGCGCGCGCAAAAGCGGATCAACGACATCGCCCGCGCTGTGAAAGGTGCCGACAAGCTGATCCTGGCGACCGACCCCGACCGCGAGGGCGAGGCGATTTCCTGGCACGTTCTGGAAGTGCTGAAGGAGAAGAAGGCGCTGAAGGACCAGACCATCGAGCGGGTGGTCTTCAACGCCATCACCAAGCAGGCGGTCAGCGAGGCGATGAAGAATCCGCGCCAGCTCGACCATGCGCTGATCGATGCCTATCTGGCGCGCCGTGCCTTGGATTACCTGGTCGGCTTTACCCTTTCGCCGGTCCTGTGGCGCAAACTGCCGGGCGCACGCTCGGCCGGCCGCGTGCAGTCGGTGGCGCTGCGGCTGGTCTGCGACCGCGAACTCGAGATCGAGAAATTCGTCGCGCGTGAATATTGGTCGCTGGTGGCGACGCTCGCGACCCCGCGCAACGACAGTTTCGAGGCACGGCTGGTTGGCGCCGACGGACGCAAGATCACGCGGCTCGATATCGGCACCGGGCAGGAGGCCGAGGACTTCAAGCAGGCGCTGGAAACCGCGTCCTTCACGGTGTCGTCGGTCGAGGCAAAGCCGGCGCGGCGCAACCCGCCTCCCCCCTTCACCACCTCGACCCTGCAACAGGAGGCCAGCCGCAAGCACGGCTTCGCCCCCGCCCACACCATGCGCATCGCGCAGCGTCTGTATGAAGGCATCGACATCGGCGGCGAGACTGTCGGCCTCATTACTTATATGCGGACCGACGGCATCGACATGGCACCGGAGGCGATCGCGGGCATCCGCACGATGATCGGCAAGAATTACGGCAAGGATTACGTCCCGGATGTGCCGCGCCGCTATCAGAACAAGTCGAAGAATGCCCAGGAGGCGCACGAGGCCGTCCGGCCGACTGACGCCGCCCGCACGCCGCGTGACGTCGCGCGCAGTCTCGATGCCGAACAGGCCAAGCTGTACGAGCTGATCTGGAACCGCGCCGTCGCAAGCCAGATGCAATCGGCCGAACTCGAGCGCACCACCGTCGATATCGCCGCCAAGGTGGCCGGCCGCAATCTCGAACTGCGTGCCACCGGTCAGGTCGTCAAGTTCGACGGCTTCCTGACGCTCTATCAGGAAGGCCACGACGACGATTCCGAGGACGAGGATTCCAAGCGCCTGCCGGCGATGTCGCAGGGCGAGCCGCTGCGCAAGGAGAGCATCAGCTCGACCCAGCATTTCACCGAGCCGCCGCCGCGTTTCACCGAAGCCTCGCTGGTGAAGCGGATGGAAGAGCTCGGTATCGGCCGTCCGTCGACCTATGCCTCGATCCTCGCGGTGCTCAAAGACCGCGGCTATACCCGCATCGACAAGAAGCGCGTTGTGCCCGAGGACAAGGGGCGCCTCGTGGTCGGCTTCCTGGAGAGCTTCTTCCAGCGCTATGTCGAATACGATTTCACCGCGTCGCTGGAAGAGCAACTCGACAAGGTCTCCAACAACGAGCTCGAATGGCACCAGCTGCTGCGCGACTTCTGGGGCGATTTCATCGCCACGGTCGGCGAGATCAAGGACCTGCGCATTACCCAGGTTCTCGATGCGCTCAATGAGCTGCTCGGCCCGCATGTCTTCCCCAAAAAGGAAGACGGCGGCGATCCGCGGCTCTGCCCGACCTGCAACGAAGGCCAGTTGTCGCTGAAGGTCGGCCGGTTCGGCGCCTTTGTCGGTTGCTCGCGCTATCCGGAATGCCGCTATACCCGCCAGCTGACGCCGGGTGCGAACGGCGCCGACAGCGCGACCCGCGTGCTCGGCCAGGATCCGGAAACCGGCCTCGATGTGACCGTGCGTGGCGGCCGCTTCGGTCCCTATGTGCAGCTCGGTGAAGGCAACCCGGAAACCAAGGAGAAGCCGAAGCGCTCCGGCCTGCCGAAAGGCATGGCGCCGGACGATGTGGATCTCACGATCGCGCTTGGTCTGCTGTCGCTGCCGCGCGATGTCGGCAAGGACCCGGAAAGCGGCGAGATGATCATCGCCGGCATCGGCCGCTTCGGCTCCTATGTGAAGCTCGGCAAGACCTACGCCAATCTCGAACAGGGCGACGAAGTTCTCAATATCGGCCTCAATCGCGCGGTCACGCTGATCGCCGAAAAGAAGGCCAATCCGGGCAAGGGCCGCCGCTTCGGCGCCGATCCCGGCCGCTCGCTCGGCGACCACCCGGACAAGGGCGGGCCGATCGTGGTGAAGAACGGCCGCTACGGCGCCTATGTCTCGCATGACGGCGTCAACGCCACCCTGCCCGGGGAAAAGACGCCCGATTCCATCACCTTGGAAGAAGCGGTCGCTCTGCTCGATGCGCGCATCGCCGCCGGCGGGGGCAAGAAGCGCAAGACGGCCAGCAAGGCCGCGCCGAAGGGCGCCAATGCCAAGCCGGCCAAGGCTTCACCCAAGACCAAGGCTTCAATTAAGGCCAAGGCTTCAGCCAAGGCCAAAAAGGCCGAGCCCGCCGAGACAGACGACGCGGAGAAGAAGCCGGCGAAGAAATCGACCGCCCGCAAGGCGCCGTCAAAGTCGGCGGCATCGAAATCGCGCGGGAAGACTGCGGCTTCGGCCGCGGCCGAAAAGGCGCCCGGAGACGCCGCTCCCACCGGGCGAAAACGCAAGGTTGCGCATTAGCCCACATCAATCCTCTTGCCGGATCGGCCGGCAAGGGCCACATCTCAGGTCATCTTGGCCAGAACGAAACAACACGCCGCGTTTCCCTCCCGCGAGCAATTGCTTGCCTTCATCAAGGATCACACCGGAGAAGCAGGCACGCGTGAGATTGCGCGCGCCTTCGGCCTGAAAAATGCCGATCGGGCGCAACTGAAGCGCGTCCTTCGTGACCTCGCTGACGAGGGCGCGGTCGAAAAGCGGCGCAAGACTCTGCACAAGCCGGGCACCCTGCCCTCGGTCACCCTCGCCGACATCGTCGAACGCGACAGCGACGGCGAAATCATCGCGGTGCCGACCGAGTGGGACGAGGACGCCCATGGCGAAGTTCCGCGCATCCGGGTTCTGACGCCACGCAAGCTCAAGGCCGGCGAAGCCGCCGGTATCGGTGATCGGGCGCTGCTGCGCGTCGAAAAGCTGTCCGAACGCGATGGCAAGGCCGCCTATTCCGGCCGCGTCATCAAGATTCTCGACCGCGCCAAAAAGCGGACGATCGGAATCTTCCGCAGTCTGCCCGGCGGCGGTGGCAGGCTCGTCCCGGTGGACAAGAAAGCGCTCGGCCGGGAGCTCGCTATCGCGCCCAATGCCACATTGGATGCGGAAGATGGCGAACTGGTCGCCGCCGACGTGGCAAAGGAAGGCCGATTCGGGCTCCCATCCGCACGCATCAAGGAACGGCTCGGATCGCTGAAGGGAGAAAAGGCGGTCAGCCTGATCGCGATCCATGCGCACAACATCCCGCATGTGTTTTCGCGCGAGACACTGGCCGAAGCCGACGCCGCGAAACCCGCCGACCTGTCAGGCGGCCGCGAGGACTGGCGCAAGCTGCCGCTGGTCACCATCGACCCGGCCGACGCCAAGGACCACGACGACGCGGTCTATGCCGAGCCGGACCCCAGCCCGGACAATCGTGGAGGCCATATCGTCACGGTCGCCATCGCCGATGTCGCCCATTACGTTCGCCCAGGCTCGGCACTTGATCGCGAGGCGCTGGATCGCGGCAATTCGGTCTATTTCCCGGATCGTGTGGTGCCGATGCTGCCAGAGCGCATCTCCAACGATCTGTGTTCGCTGAAGCCGCAGGTCGACCGCGCGGCCATCGCCGTGCGGATGGTGATCGCGCCGGACGGCCGCAAGCGGTCGCACAGCTTTCATCGCGTATTGATGCGCTCCGCGGCGAAGCTGCATTACGCGCAGGCGCAAGACGCGATCGAGGGCCGTACCGACGACATCACCGATCCGATCAAGCAAACCGTGATCGATCCGCTCTACGCCGCCTATCGCGCGGTGAAGAAAGCGCGCGACGCGCGCGGACCGCTCGATCTCGATCTGCCCGAACGCAAAATTCTCTTGAAGGCCGATGGCACGCTCGATCGCGTCATCATGCCGGAGCGGCTCGACGCGCACCGGCTGATCGAGGAATTCATGATCCTCGCCAATGTCGCGGCGGCCGAAACGCTGGAGCGCGCAAGCGTTCCCCAGATCTACCGGGTGCATGACGAGCCGTCGGTCGAAAAGGTCGAGGGACTGCGCGATCTGCTGCGCACCCTCGACATGTCGTTTCCGAAAGGCGCGGTGCTGCGGCCGGCTTTGTTCAATTCGGTGCTGCAGCAGGTCAAGGACACCGAGACCGAAACCCTGGTGAACGAGGTGGTGCTGCGCAGCCAGGCGCAGGCCGAATACTCGGCCGAGAATTACGGGCATTTCGGGCTGGCGTTGCGGCGCTATGCACATTTCACATCGCCGATCCGCCGGTATGCAGACCTGATCGTGCACCGCGCCCTGATCCGTGCGCTCAAGTCCGGGGACGGCGCGCTCCCCGATACGATGGACCTCAAGAGCCTGAACGAGATTTCCGCCCGTATTTCCGCCGCCGAACGGCGGGCTATGGCGGCCGAGCGCGAGACCAACGATCGGC
>JAEZBA010000342.1 GCA_023430245.1 Pseudomonadota bacterium | reverse complement strand
CCCTGGCGCCTTGCGCGAGCCAGACCGCATTCCGGCAATGCCCGGACTGCGTCGATCTGCGCATCTGCCAGCTCCGGCCGACACTGATTGCGGCCCGCGACGCCACGGCAAAAATCCTCGAAGAAACAACGCTTGCGCAAGCCGCCGCAGAAAAATCGCCTCCAAAGCCCTCTGTATAAATAATACTATTCTGATTGATTTAGTCAGAATTAGGTGCTCCCATCGCTTCCGGGGTTGGACGGGATTGCCCGTCGATTCCTGTGACGTGCGGGGGCACCGGAGCAGGCTTGGCCTTTCATTCCGGGCGCTGTCGCATCTCACCGAACCGGACCCGGGACATCGCCCGCTATTCGAGGCGAACCCACAACGCTTGCCGGACGTTGAAAGTCCGGCCGATGGAGGTGGCAGATGCGTCTTCTGGCTTCGGCAGTCGCGATCGCGGCGATGACCGTGACGGCACAATTCGGAAGCGTCGGTAGCGCTTTCGCACAGGACAAGCTGGTCAATGTGTCCTACGACCCGACTCGCGAACTCTATCGTGATTATGCTGATTACTTCGCCCAGTTCTGGAAACAGAAAACCGGCCGGTCGGTGGAGATCAGCAATAGCCATGGCGGCTCGGGAGCCCAGGTCCGATCGGTGATCGATGGCTTGCCCGCCGACGTTGTTACCTTCCCGCTCGAAGGCGACATCCTTGGCATCGAGCAGAAGGGTCTGATCAGTCCTGACTGGAAAAGCAAATTCCCGGACAATTCCTCGCCGTACACCTCGACCATCGTCTTCCTGGTTCGCAAGGGCAATCCGAAGAAGATCAAGGACTGGGACGATCTGGCGAAGCGAGGCATCTCGGTCATTACGCCCAATCCGAAGACCTCGGGAGGTGCGCGCTGGAACTACCTCGCGGCCTGGGCCTACGAACTGGATCGCACCGGCGGCGATCAGAAGAAGGCGCAGGATTTCGTGAGCGCCATCTACAAGAACGTGCCGGTGCTAGACACCGGAGCGCGTGGTTCGACCAACACCTTCGTCCAGAACAAGGTCGGCGACGTCTTGATCGCGTGGGAGAATGAGGCGCTGCTCTCGCTCAAGGAGTTCGGCGCGGATTACGAGATCATCGTACCGTCGGTCTCGATCCTTGCCGAAGTGAAAGTTGCGATCGTTGACCGCAATGTCGACAGGAAGGGCACGCGCGAACTGGCGAAGGCGTTTCTGGATCAGCTTTATTCGCCAGAAGCGCAGAAGATCTTCGCCAAGCATTTTTACCGGCCGGGCAAACCTGAACATGCCGACCCTGCCGATCTCAAGGCCTTTCCGCAAGTCAAGCTGGTCAAGATCGACGACGTTTTCGGTGGATGGGCCAAGGCTCAGCCGACCCATTTCGATAACGGCGGCATCTTCGACAAAATCTACTCCAAGGATTGACGGGCTTTCGTCCAAGCGAAACGGGCGGGTCGTGGGGCGCTTCCTGCTCTCACGGCCCGCCGGTTATCTGACCATCGGAGCACATCAGTTATGGCGGGATTCCGATTTCGCGAGCCGAGTATTATTCCTGGCTTTCGGCTGACCTTCGGCTTCACGATCTTTTACCTGTCGCTGATCGTGTTGCTCCCGATTGTTGGGCTTTACATCAAGACCTTCGAGCTCGACTGGAACCGCTTTGTCGCGATCGTCACCGGACCACGGTTCATGGCGGCGTTGAAGCTGAGCTTCGGTGCGTCGCTGCTCGCCGCGCTGTTCAACGTGGTGATCGGTGTCGTGATCGCATGGGTGCTGGTCCGCTACCGGTTCTTCGCAAGGCGGCTTCTGGATGCCATCGTCGATCTGCCCTTTGCCTTGCCGACCGCTGTTGCCGGTATCGCGCTGACCGCGCTTTATGTCCCGCAGGGCTGGATCGGCCAGCTGTTTTCGCCCTTTGGCATCACCATCGCCTATACCCCGGTCGGTATCTGGATCGCGCTGGTCTTTATCGGCTTGCCATTCGTGGTTCGCACCGTGCAGCCGGTTCTCGAAGACTTCAACCGTGAGGTCGAGGAAGCCGCCGCCACGCTCGGAGCGCCGCGGCGGACCACGATCCTCCGCATCATATTGCCACCGCTGTTTCCGGCAATCCTGACCGGCTTCGCGCTCGCCTTTGCCCGTGCCGTCGGTGAATACGGCTCGGTCATTTTCATCGCCGGCAACATTCCGCGACAGACCGAGATCCTCCCGCTTCTCATCGTATTTCGACTCGAGGAGCGCGACTACGCCGCCGCCGCCGCGATTGCCGCGGTGATGCTCACCATCTCGTTTGCGATCCTCCTTCTGATCAACCTCATTCAGTTCTGGAGCTACAGGAGGTTCGGTCATGTCTGAGACGGCAATCGAAGTGCGTACCGTCCGTTCTCCGGTCACCGAAACGCGGCCGGTTCGCGTTACGCTGATCGTTCTAAGCGTCCTGTTCCTTGCGGTCTTTCTTGTCGCGCCGCTGGTGACCGTCTTCGTGCAGGCGCTGAGCATGGGTCTGGGTCCGGCGCTCGCGACGTTTCGCGATCCCGAAGCGATCGCCGCGATCAAGCTGACGCTGCTGGTGGCGGCGATTTCGGTGCCCTGCAATCTTGTATTCGGGGTGGCGGCGGCCTGGTGCATCGCCAAATATCGTTTTCCCGGTCGGGCGCTGCTGATCTCGCTGATCGACCTGCCATTCTCGGTGTCGCCGGTCGTCGCCGGTCTGGTCTATGTCTTGCTGCTCGGACCGTTCACGCCGATCGGCGCCTGGTTCCTGCAGGATTTCGGCGTGCGGATTATTTTCGCGGTCCCGGGCGTAATTCTCGCGACCATTTTCGTGACATTCCCCTTCATCGCGCGCGAACTGATCCCGCTGATGCAGGATCAGGGCACCGGTGACGAGGAGGCGGCGCTGTCGCTCGGTGCGTCCGGCTGGCAGACTTTTTTCTACGTCACGCTGCCGAACGTGAAATGGGCGCTGCTCTATGGCGTCCTGCTGTGCAACGCCCGCGCCATGGGCGAATTCGGCGCGGTGGCGGTGATATCCGGCAAGCTCAGGGGCGAGACGGTGACGATGCCGCTGCAGATTGAGCTATATTATCAGGAGTTCAGGGCGCTGGCCCAAGTCTCCGCCTTCAGCATGGCGGCGGTGCTTGCAGGGCTCGCATTGTTGACGCTGGTGATCAAGACCTGGCTGGAATGGCGTTACGCCGACCAACTCGCCGCCACCCGAAGCGGACATTGAGGACAACATGGAACTCGCCATCAGAAACGTTCGGAAACAGTTCGACCGCTTCCCGGCGCTGCATGACGTGTCGCTCGACATCCGCTCCGGCGAACTGATCGCATTGTTGGGACCATCCGGCTCGGGCAAGACCACTTTGCTGCGTCTGATCGCCGGACTCGATTTCCCGAATGCGGGCTCGATCTTCTTCGGCAACGAGGATGCCTCCTTCAAGTCGGTGCAGGAACGCAATGTTGGATTCGTGTTCCAGCAATATGCGCTGTTCCGGCACATGACGGTGGCGGAGAATATCGGCTTCGGATTGAAGGTACGTCCAAGCGCGACGCGGCCGCCCAAGGCGGAAATCCGCCGCCGTGCGTCGGAACTACTGGACCTCGTGCAGCTGTCGGGGCTGGAGAAACGCTATCCGAACCAGCTCTCGGGAGGCCAGCGCCAGCGCGTCGCGCTCGCCCGCGCGCTCGCAATCGAGCCACGCGTGCTGCTGCTCGATGAGCCCTTCGGCGCCCTTGATGCCCAGGTGCGCCGGGAGCTGCGGCGCTGGCTGCGCGAGATCCACGACCGCACCGGTCACACTACTGTCTTTGTCACCCACGACCAGGAAGAGGCGCTGGAGCTTGCTGACCGCGTGGTGGTGATGAGCCAGGGCCGGATCGAGCAGGTTGGCACCGCCGACGAGGTCTACGACACGCCGAACTCCCCCTTCGTCTACGGCTTCATCGGTGAATCGAGCTCGCTTCCGGTGCGGGTCGAGGATGGCCAGCTATGGCTTGAGGACCGTGCGATCGGGCTTGTGGCCAAGGATGCGCCAAACGGGAGGGCGGCGCTCTATTTTCGGCCGCATGATATTGAGCTGGTGGACGGCTGCGGCGGCTGTATCGCCGGGACGGTGTCGGCCAGCCGCCGGGTGGCGGGCACCAAGCACGTCGAGCTGGAAATCGGCGGCGGGCGGCACCGCGTGGAGATCGAGGTGCCGGCAGCACATCCTGCCGCCCAGGGAGCCCGGATCGCCTTCAGGCCGAAGCGCTGGAAGCTGTTCTCCGAGGCAGGGCAACCTTCACCGCATCGGGCAGCTCCCGTGGAATCCGCCCCATACGCACCGAAACCGCTTCTGCGGGCAGTTGGCTCCTGAGGGGCCTCGGCCACAGGGCTTGCCGCGCGCCCCCCATCCCCCTAGAAACCCTGCCAATGGCGCCGGAACCACCTCCGGCGCCTTGCAGCGATTGCGGCCGGGAGCCGCCATTTCACGGGGTTTATAATGCGCGTTTATTACGACCGGGATGCCGACCTGAACC
>JAEZBA010000334.1 GCA_023430245.1 Pseudomonadota bacterium | reverse complement strand
GCGCACGGATGCGCGCCAGCACCTCCTCCATGTGGAACGGTTTGGCGACATAATCGTCGGCGCCGGCGTCGAAGCCCTGCACCTTGTCGCTCCAGCGGTCGCGCGCGGTCAGCATCAGCACCGGCATCGCACGTCCCGACCGCCGCCACGCTTCCAGCACGGAGAGCCCGTCCATCTTCGGCAGTCCGATATCGAGGATGACCGCGTCATAGGGTTCGGATTCGCCGAGATAATGCCCCTCCTCGCCGTCGAACGCGCGATCCACCACATAACCGGCTTCGGTCAGTGCGGTCGCGAGCTGGCGGTTGTGGTCGGGATCGTCCTCGATGACGAGGAGGCGCAAGACTGAAAACCCTCCGGATCAGCCGCCGTCCGTAAGCAACCCGCTCGCGGCATCGACGGTAGCGCGGGTGACTTTGCCATCCTGCGCGAGCAGAGTCAGCAGGTAGACCAGCCCTTTTGGCCCCTTGCAGAGCTTGGCGTCAACCACATCCGTCTTGCGGGCACGAGCGGCGCGGATTGCCCTCGACAGCGGCACCACCTTGCCGCTGGCGGCCACATTGCGGCGCTGCGCCGGGGTCAGGCATTGCGTCTTGGCCTGGGCAATGGTGGTCAGTTCCGCAGCCGCGGCGGGGCGCCCGGCAAGCGGCGCAGCGGGAAGCACGGCAGCGAACAAGGACGCAGCGAGCGCTGCCGCCAGCACAGCCAACAGGCGAATCTGAGATCGGGGATACATCGGTAGCGTGTAGAAGCCGGCCCGTGAATATCGGGTGAATATCCGCTGCCGGAATCAGAATCGAAGGAGTCGGCTCACACACTAAGCCGTGAAGCCGACGAAAGTTGCGTGTTCGCTGGGCGGAACTCACTGCCTGCCGGCTGCCGTCGCTGACCAAGCCGGCGGCCATGACGCAACTTTTGACGCAGCCTTGCCTCCCTCCGACGGCCGCGAACCACCGCCAGGGCCATCGCTCGCGCCTGGTCCCTGGACGACAACTCAGACGATGTGCCAGTCGGTGGAGACCGAGCCGACCGTCTGGTTGGCCAGGATCTTGTTGCCGTCCATCTGCCATTCCGCAATCACGCCCGCGGCATTCTGGAACAGGATGTCGGCGCGGCCGTCGTGATTGAAATCGCCAACCTTGGCGATGTCCCAGCCCTTCGCCGTTCCGACTGTCGTGTTGCTGAGGATCGCGGTGCCGTCCATCTGCCACAGCACGACCTGGCCCGTGGCGTCGTTCTGCCAGAGGATATCCGACTTGCCGTCTCCGTTGAAATCACCGGTCCCGGCGAACTGGAACGCATCGCCCATATTGGCGAAGGTGGTCGTCTTGGCGACTTTGCCGCCGTCCATCTGCCACATCGCCAGATTCTTACCATTTCGCAGCAGGATGTCGGCCTTGCCGTCGCCACCGAAGTCGGCGGTATCCTGGATGCTCCAGCCGGCCGCGACGGTACCAACATTGGTGGTGGTGTGAGCCGCACCATTCATGTTCCACATCTGCAGCTGGCCCTTTTCGTTGGTCCAGAGCACCTCGGCCTTGCCATCGCCATTGAAGTCGTTCACGTCGGCGACTTTCCAGTTCGTCGCCATCGACCCGAGGTCGAGCTTCTGGGCGACTTTCGCGCCATCCATCTGCCACAGCTGAACCTTGCCGCTAGCATTGTGCCAAAGGATGTCGGCCTTGCCGTCACCGTTGAAGTCGAACGCATCCTTGGCCTGCCAGGTCGCGGCCTGACTGCCGACACCGACATTGGCGAGGATCTTGGTCCCCTCCATCTGCCACATCGCCACCGAGCCGTTATTGTTGTGGAATAGGATGTCGGTGTTGCCGTCCTTGTTGAAGTCCTCCGGCGCACGCTGAAGCGTGGTCACGGCAGCCGACTTGTTCACCGACCAGGCGTTGCCATCGAAAGCGGTCGCCCACAGCGTCTCGACGCCGCCATTCACCCCGCCGACATAGCGTACGTTTGCAAGGTTGGCGGCCTCGACGTGGATCCACTGGCCCGAGGCCTGCGCAATCCCGTTGACCGTGAAGAAGCCGCCACCATTGCCGGCATCCCAGAACGCATATTTCGTAATCGTGGAATTGCCGTCGAGATCCTGAGCGGTAAAGATCGACGTCACGGCCACCGAGCTACCCGCCGCGACCTTGACATTGCTGCTGGTGACGGTCGGCGCGCGATTGACATCGTCATTGGTGATTGTGCCGATACCGGCCGCCTTGGTGATGCTGGCGCCATTGGTAGCGCCCGACAGATTGACGGTGAAGGTCTCGCCGGCTTCGAAGCGGGTATCGCCGAGGATCGTGACCGCAATCGTCTTCTGGGTCTCGCCGGCTGCGAAGCGGAGGGTCCCAGCCGCAGCCAGATAGTCGTTGTCTGCGATCTTGGCTGTGCCGTCCGCGGTCTTGAAGTTCACGTCGAAGGCCGCACTGCCACCGGACCGCGTCACCGTGAATGTCACGACCTTGCTGCCGGAATTGCCCTCTGCGACCGTCATGTTGTTGATCGACACCGAACCGGCAACGGCTTGGACGTCGTCGTTCTGGATGGTGCCGACACCGGTCGCTTTGGCAATCGTTGCACCGTTGGTGGCATTCGAGAGTTTGACGTTGAAGGTCTCGTTGCCCTCGAATTTGGTGTCGCCGTTAATGACGACCGAGATGGTCTTGGTGGTCTCGCCGGCGGCGAAGCGGACGACACTGGAAGCCGCGGCGTAGTCTTCGCCCGCGATCGCCGTTCCGTTACTGGTTGCGAAATTGACATCGAAGGCCGCAGTGCCGCCGGAACGCGTCAGCGTGAAGGTCATTACCTTGGTGCCGGCGTTGCCCTCGGCGACCGCCATGTCGTTGATCGACACCGAACCGGCAACCGCCGCGGCCGGTGTCTGGTTCTTCAGCGCGCTGTAGGCTACCGTGGCGGCGTCGGCAAATTTCACGAACTCGATATTGGTGATGGTGTCGAGCCCGTCCGGCGATCCCGCGCGCATATCCTGCAAGGTGGCGGTATTGCCGTTGATGACGATCTTGTAGTCCGACTGCTTGCCCGAAAACACCACCGTATCGATGCCGGCGAGGCCGTCGATGGTGTCGTTGCCACCCATCCCGGTGAGGATGTTGTTGCCCTTGTTGCCGATAATCACATTGGCGCCGGCATTGCCGGTGCCGTTGATGTTCTGGATCCCGATCAGCCGCAGGCCGACGGCGCCTTCATTTAGGGTGGTGTTGGCGTTCGCATAAATCTCGTTGCCGTTGACCAGGTCCATCTTGGCGTTGAGCGAACCCGCTTCGATGGTCGCCGATACGTCACCCTTGCCGGCGCCCGAGAACGTTACCTTGTAGGTGCCGCCCGGCTGGCCGACCGACCATCCGCCGCCGTCGCCGGTGGTGTCGCCGCCGATCACCGCACCGGTGGAGGCATTGCGAACCGTGGCGGTGACGCCCTTTACGGCTTCGCCGAGGCTGTAGAAATTGTCCTTGATGACGTTGTCATTATAGACAGCGCCGGTCAGGAACGACTGGGTGCCGGCATTGCCGAAATTCTGCGTCTGGTAGAACGTGACGTCGATGCTGGTCGCGGTAGACTTGACGATCGTTGTCGCGCCAATCCCAACCTCCTTGTAGCTCGGATCGAGCATGGTCAGGCGGTGGCCGGCCTTTTCATCCCCAAAGGTGTTCGCCGGATCGTCCTTGTAGAGGCCGAGATGGTTCTGCTCGGCAAGCTGCTGGGCCAGCTGCTGCGCGGTCGGCAGCGCGGCCGGATTGGAATTGAAAGCATTTGCGTTGGCCTTCCCGATATTCTCGGGCCGCAAAACCTTGTTGCCGGCATAGCCGGCATTTGCGATCCGGGTTGCCGGGTCGAAATCGCCGATCCCCGAATGCGCCACATTATTCTGCGCGATCATCTGATTGGTGTGGCCGACCGCGGCGGCGGTCAGCTGATTATTGCCTGCGAGTACCTGCTTCGGGTCGGCGGTAATGGGAAAGCCCGAGGAGGTCGTCGCAACCAGCCAGTTCAGATCGGAGAGCCCGGCTCGCTGAGCTTCGGCCAGCGGGTCCATCCGGGCACGGTTAATAAGCTCGAGTTCCAACTGGGCCAGTTGGGACAGCGTGGTCATGACTCTCTCCGATGGATGTTCGAGGTTTCCGGAGAGTGTCTGGCTCTCCCCCGTTCGCCCCCCAGCGGGGCGTTCAGAGGATTGGTTGCGGCATAATGTGCCCGGGTTCAGTCCTTACCGGCAAAATTTTCGAGCCGGCGCGCGCGGCAGGCTAGCGGGTCTTTTTTCGCTCTGGTCCGGGCGGGCCGTTGAACCGCTTGCGCCATTGCCGCGACCAAGGCAGCCAGCCGGTTTCAGTCGAAACCGCGAAAATTCGCAAACTCGTCCAGCGCCGCCCGCGGCGAGCGCCAGGAATTGATCGGGGCGCTCTCGTCGGCATGGCCGAGCGCCATCCCGGAATAGAGCATCATGTGCAGGGGGAGTTCGAGGAAGGCCGGCACCGTGATGTGCCAGGACGCCCAGGCCTGCTGCGCGCAGGTATGCAGCCCATAGCCGCGGGCCAGCAGCATCACGGTCTGGATCAGGCCGCCGAGGTCGGAATGCTGGGCCACGCCGAGATCGCGGTCGATGGAAAAGAAGATGCCGACCGGCGCGCCGAAGAATTCGAAATTCTTCGCATATTGTCGGTAGCGCGCCGGCTTGTCCTCGCGCGGCACGCCGATCGACTTGTAGAGGAGTTCGCCGACCTCGAAACGCCGCTTGCGATAGGTGGCGTTCATCTCCGGCGGGTAGATCGTGTATTCGGTGCCCTCGGCGCGGGGCAATTCGTTCATGCGCGGACGCAACAGGTCTTTGAGCGCCTCGACGCGCTCGCCGGCGATCACATCGATCCGCCATGGCTGCATGTTGCCGGCCGACGGCGCGCGCGCGGCGAGTTCGATGATGTCGCGGACGGTCTGTTCGGGAATCGGCGTCGGCAGGAACGCGCGGCAGGAATAGCGGGAGGCGACGGCGTCGCGGACGTGCATGGTGGGGTGAACTCCGGGAGACATTCTGTCTTACGAAGCGAACGCCGTGCCGCCAAGCCTTAGATGCGCGCTACCCCCGCCGCGAACACTCGCGCCACTTTCTCGAACGGCCGCGCGATGAAGAACGACAGGATGATCGCCTGCTCGTAGCCGTCATAGGGCGGCGGCAGCTTGGCGATGCCCCAGCCGAAGCGGAAGGTGGAATCGATCACGATCGCCCCGAAATGGACGACGCAAGGATAAACGATCAGCGGGCGAATCCAGGCCGTCACCCACCAGCCGCGATCGGCCTGGATCAGCTTGGCCTGCTCCTTGCGCGCCTCGATCTGCGCATTGACCTGCCCGATCGCAATCTGGGTGTCCGCCGCGACACCGGTCTGGTAGCGCGCAAGATCGTCGCTCGCTTTCCGTTGCAGCAGATCGGCGACCCGCCCGAGCAGCGCGTCGAATGCGCCGCCGCCGAACCACCCCACGAGTTTCAACACCAAGGCTGCCATCATCTCAGCAATCCTTGCTGCCGACACGGC
>JAEZBA010000231.1 GCA_023430245.1 Pseudomonadota bacterium | reverse complement strand
GCCCACCGCCTTGGCGAGCGCGACCGCCTGCTCCCCCATGAGCTTGCGGGTCGCCTCGTCGAGGAGCGGGCTCGGGGCCTCTTCGATGACCTTCTGGTTCCGGCGCTGGATCGAGCATTCCCGCTCGCCGAGATAGATGACGTTGCCGTGCTTGTCGCCCAGCAGCTGGATCTCGATGTGGCGCGGATCGACGATGAATTTCTCGATGAACATCCGGTCGTCACCGAACGACGACTTCGCTTCCGACTTCGAACGCGCAAAGCCCTCGGCGACTTCGCTTTCCGACCAAGCGATCCGCATGCCTTTGCCGCCACCGCCGGCGGACGCCTTGATCATCACCGGATAGCCGATCTGGTTGGCGATCTTCACCGCCTCCGCCTCGTCGGCGATCTCGCCGAGATAGCCCGGTACGGTGGAAACGCCTGCCGCCGCGGCCGCCTTCTTGGATTCGATCTTGTCGCCCATGGCAGCGATGGCGGCCGGATTCGGACCGATGAAGACGATACCGTTAGCTTCCAGCGCCTTCGGAAACGCCTCGCGCTCGGACAGGAAGCCGTAGCCGGGGTGTACGGCCTCCGCGCCCGTCGCCTTGCAGGCGGCGACAATCTTGTCGATCAGCAGATAGCTTTCGGCAGCCGGCGGAGGCCCGATGTGAACGGCTTCATCCGCCATCTCAACATGCAGCGCATCGCGGTCGGCGTCGGAATAGACCGCCACCGTGGAAATACCCATCCGCTGCGCGGTCTTGATGATCCGGCAGGCAATCTCGCCGCGATTGGCAATCAGGATACGCTTGAACATACGGCGCCCGCCCCCTCAACAGACAGACTTTTCGGCGCTGCAACAAAAATGTCAATTCGGATTCAGGCGCGGGCCACGAGGGTGGCGATCCAGTACGCTATCCCCCCGGCAGCAAAGCACAATGCGGTCATGGCCGCGATCTGGACGGCAAAGGCCCCTCTCCCGGCCGCGGCTCCGATCACTGTCTTGCTGACATTATTGGAGACCACAGCGGCCAGAATGGCGAGCCCCGCCGCATTCAGCGACAACGTGTCGGGGACGAGCCGCGACATCGAGACGGTCACCGCATCGACATCGGCCAAGCCCAGAGCCAGCGCCCCGACAATGGCGCCCGTGGCGCCGAGATTTTCGCCAAGCGCGCGGCCGACCATGACGATGGCCGCCAGCAGGATGGCAAAGCCGACCACCGACCAGAACCCGAACGGATTCTTGAATTCGACGGTCTGCTCCTCCTTGTCGTCGGCCCCGCGCCCGTAGGCCGCGATGAACGCCCAGGCCACAGCGACTGCTATCGCAGCAACGAGAGGCGGCGCGATCAGCTGCAGAAGTTCGGGCTTCAGAAACCCTGCGATGACGATCACCCGGGCAAACGACACGGCGGTCGCGAGCGCGACACCGGCCGCGAGCAGATGCGGCGCCCCCTCGCCAGCCGCTGCACGTTTCGCGTTTGAGGCGGTCACCGCTGTCGATGAAACCAGACCGCCCGCGGCCGCCGCCAGCATGATGCCGTGCCGCGAGCCCAACACTTTCACAGCGACATACCCTGCGAACGACACCCCCGCGAGAATGATCGCGATCAGCCAGATTTCGCGTGGGTTGACCCCTCCGAACGGACCGACCGGCTCGCCGGGTATGAGCGGCAATACAATGAAAGTCATGGCGAGCAGGATCAGCGACGAGCGGATCTCGCGCTCCTCGATTTTCGTCAGCCATGCATGCAAGGGCGCTCGCAGCGCAAGCACACCGACCGTCGCGACCGCAGCGGCGGCTGCGGCCCGGATATCGCCGATCATGGCATAGGCCGACAGCGCGAAGGTCAGCATGCCGGCGATTGCCGTGGTGGCTGAGAAACTGTTGTCCGCCTGGTTTTCGTCGCGGCACATCAAGGTGAAGGTCACGGCGAAGGCAGTGAACCCGAGGCCGAGAATGAGGCCTCCCGCTGTCGTGAAGGGGGTGCCGGCCGCCTCTGCAAGCACGCCCGTGGTCCCGCCCAGCAGCCCGATGATGGTGAAGGTCCGCACCCCAGCGGTTCGGCTGCCCGGCTTCTCCTCGCGCGTGCGCCAGCCACGCTCGATTCCGATCAGCAGCCCGATGCCGAGCGCCACAGCGAAATGCGAGAGCAGGTCTGTAATATCCATTCAATCGGGGCCCGATCTCGCCTGCATGCAGAAAGGTTCTGCTGCGATACAGGAGCGGCCGGAAAAATCATCTCTCGATCGATCGAAATCCGAAACATCCGCCGTCTTATTTTTGTTCCGTGAAGCCTTTATATACCAACCGGACGCGATCCGGCGCCCACTCATCCCTTGACCCCAGCAATGCCGCGTCCCGTCCTGGAGGCGCGACCCATGGAGGACCAACATGGCTCTCGCGATCAACGACACCGCCCCCGACTTTGAAGCCGAAACCACGCAGGGCAAAATCCGCTTCCATGACTGGCTTGGCGATTCCTGGGGCGTGCTGTTCTCCCATCCGAAGGACTTTACCCCGGTCTGCACCACCGAACTCGGCTACATGGCCCGCATCAAGCCGGAATTCGACAAACCCGGCGTCAAGATCATCGGCCTGTCCGTCGATCCGGTCGATCGCCATGCCGACTGGGCGAAGGACATCGGCGAGACCCAGGGCTTCGAGCCCAATTATC
>JAEZBA010000131.1 GCA_023430245.1 Pseudomonadota bacterium | reverse complement strand
GAAGATGGCGGCATACATGCGCGGCATGTCGAAGAGTTGCTGCGCCTCGAACACGCTGTGGCCGAGCCCGTCCTGCGAGCCGATGAACATTTCCGCCACCACGATGATGACCAGCGCCAGCGATACCCCGTTGCGCAGGCCGACGAAGGTCTGCGGCATCGATTCCAATAGCGTCACGTCCAGCAGCACCCGAATGGGCGACGCTCCCATCACCTTGGCGGCCAGCAGGCGGGTCTTGCGCGCATTCATCACACCATAGGCGACATTGAACAGGATCACGAGGATCGCGCCGAACGCCGCGACCGAGATCTTGGTTTCGTCGCCGACCCCGAACAGCACCAGGAACAGCGGGAACATCGCCGACGCCGGGGTCGAGCGGAAGAAGTCGATTACGAATTCCAGCGAGCGATAGAGCCGCTCCGAGGAACCGAGAATGATACCGAGCGGGATCGCGATCACCGCAGCGATCACGGTTGCCATCACGGTGCGGTACACGGTCTTCATGAAGTCGAAGCCGAGCCGGCCGCCATCCATCCCTTTCCAGAACGCCTCGAACGTGGTGGCGGGGGACGGCAGCAATACCGGATCCACCCATTTGGCGGCGGTCGCGAACCACCAGATCGCGACCAGCACGGCCACACCGACCAGCGGCAGCAGCGGATCGAGCCTGCGCAGGGTCATGGTCATCCGCGCCTCACTTCGCGCTGGAACACCTCGAGGCAATGCGCCTTGATCCGAACGAAGTCGGGTTCGGACAAGGTCGCGTCGGTGCGTGGGCGCGCACCGTCATAGGCGACGAAATCGGCAACACGCGCCGGATAGCGCGAGAGGAGAAGTACGCGGTCGGCGAGATAAACTGCCTCTTCCAGGTCGTGCGACACCAGCACGGTCGTGGTCTTGGTTTCCATGAACAAGCGCTGCAGCTGCTCGCGCATGAACAGCGTCATTTCATAGTCGAGCGCAGAGAACGGTTCGTCGAGGAACAGGATTTCCGGCTCAACGATCAGCGCGCGCATGATCGAGACCAGTTGCTGCTGACCGCCCGACATCTGGTAGGGATATTTGTTCAGATCGAGTTTTACGCCGAGATGAGCGACCAGCTTTTCAGTGCGGCGCTTCCGCTCCGCCTTAGGCACCTTCATCATCTTCAGCGGATAGGAGATATTGTCGAAGGCGCGCAGCCAGGGAAACAGCGCCTCGCGATAATTCTGGAACACGTAGCCGAACTTGATCTCCGACAGCAGCATGCCGTCGAACAGGATCTGCCCGGCATCGACCGGGATCAGCCCCGCGATCATGTTGATCAGCGTACTCTTGCCGCAACCGTTCGGTCCGAACACCGAGATCAGTTCGCCGCGCGGGATGTCCAGATCGAAATTCTCGTAGATCACGGCCTTGTCGAAGCGCTTGCTCAGGCCCCGGATGGTCACGTGGGGGCGCTTGCCGAAGCCGCCCACGGCCGGCGACGACGGCACGCCGTCCGCAAGCGGACGGACAACGGGCTGTGTCGCGGCCATGGCCATTATCGTTACACTCCGGGTCAGAACGACTTGACGATGAACTTCGTCACGTCGACCTTCTCGGGAACGACGCCGATCTCGGTCCCGAAGTCTGCGAACTTCTGCAGATAGCCGAGCTGGGCCGGCGAGAAATCCTTCACCATCTTATAGCCGAGCATCGGAACGCTATCGACGAGGTCGTCCGGCGTCATGGTGTTCTTGGCGAGATACTTGCGCGCCTCTTGCGGATTCTTCTGGATGAAGTCGACGGCCTTTGCCCATGCATCGGCGAAGCGTTTCGCCACATCGGGCCGCTTGGTCATGAACTCCGTGGTGAAGGCGCAGCCTGCGGCATAGGCGTCGGCCTTCTCGTCGCCGAGCACGTATTTGGAGATCACACCGGCCTCGATCGTCTTGGCGACGCCCAGCTTCTCCATGATGGTGGCGCCGGGCTCGAGCGTGTAGCCGCCGTCGAATGTGCCGGCCTTCATGGCGTTGACATGCTGGCCCATGTCGAGCTGGTCGATCGTGTAATCGCCGTCCTTCAGACCGTTCTTGGCGAGAATGCCTTTTGCGGTGTTGAGATTTGCCGGTCCGGGCGCCGACATAAGCTTCAAACCTTTTAGGTCCTTGATCGACTTGACCTTGTCGGCCAGCCCGGTGCGCACCACGAACTGCTCCATCTTGTAGACGGGCGTCTGGCTGTGCATGGCGATATACATCGCAACGCCCGGCTTCTTGGTGTTGGCATTGAGCCCTTCCAGCGTCACCAGCACCGCCGAGACGTCGATCTGGTTGGTCATCAATGCCGCCACGTTCGGCGGGCCGCCCATGAGACGAATGGTCTCGGGCTCGATGTTGTTCTCCTTGAAGTAGCCCTTCTCGATCGCGACGAAATACGGCAGCGACGACGAGATTGGGAACACCCCGACCTTGACCTTGTCCTGCGCGGCGGCGGCCGACATCGATGCGGCCAGCGCGACCGCGCCCGCTGCAACCAGTGAAAGTAAGCGCTTGTGCGTCATATCAGGCAACTCCCTTGAGCAGGTGAGACTTCGTGTGCGTCTCCGGCCCGGGCCCGCCGCGATACACACGGCTCAGCTTGGCCAGGAACTCTGGCTGAGTTTTATGCAAGGATCCTGCCACCGGGTCGGCTCCGTCCATCATCGTGTCGGAGGCCGCGAGCGAGAAATCCATGACAAACTGCACGCGTTCGGTGCGCGCGAGTGCGATGGCCGTCAGCCAGTCGCGCGGCGACCGGCTGCCAGCGGCATAGGCCTTGGCAATGTGATCGGCAGCGACGCAGGCGTCCTCGATCGCCTGGTTCGCGCCCTGTCCGAGCGTTGGAACCATCCCGTGCGCGGCATCGCCGAGATACAGCACGTTGCAGACCGGATCGGCGTAGAGCACATCGTGCTCCTGCATCCGCGCCCAGTGATTGTTCGCGGCCTGTGCACAGATCGTGTCGATCAGCCAAACTGCCTGGTCGGACAGCTTGCCGTCCGGCGGCGTGAACATCGCGCGCAGCGCCGGCGCCTCTTTCATCGCGTCGGGGATCGGCTTTTCAGGCGCGATCGGAAAGGCACCGGCGATGTAGATGTGCGAGGGCGGCACGCGAAAGGCGAGCAGCCGGTTCGACCCGTTGAACCATTGCTCGTAATCATCGATCAGGCCGTTGCTGTCATCCGGTACGAGCACGCGCGAAATCGCGATACCGACATGGCTGATGGTGGGCTCGCCCGAGATTGCCCGTCGGACGTC
Organism: Pseudomonadota bacterium; assembly: GCA_023430245.1. GTDB lineage: Bacteria > Pseudomonadota > Alphaproteobacteria > Rhizobiales > Xanthobacteraceae > Pseudorhodoplanes. Next base: position 130 of record JAEZBA010000131.1, on the reverse strand, counting down.
GGAGTAGCGCCCGTCGGCGGCGATCAGGAGATCGATGTTATCGAGCCGCTTGCTCTCGCCGTGTTGCGTCCATTCGATTTCGCTTTTTTCGAGATCGGCCGCGCTGCGCGCAACGCGCGTGATGTTGCAG
>JAEZBA010000114.1 GCA_023430245.1 Pseudomonadota bacterium | reverse complement strand
AGCAATGACCCCCACCCGGCCACCGCTGCTACGCAGCGATGCCCGACCTCCCCCTTTCAGGGGGAGGGAGTCCGAGCACCGCCGGATCACTTGCATGCGCCGCCGCTTCGTCACCCTCGACGTCTTCACGCAGACGCGCTTCGTCGGCAATCCGCTGGCGGTGGTGCTGGAATCCGACGGCCTCGACAAGGCCGGCATGCAGGCCATCGCGCGTGAGTTCAATCTCGCCGAAACCGTTTTCGTGATGCAGCCTTCGAACCAGCAGAACCGTGCGATGCTGCGCATCTTCACGCCGGTGGCCGAACTGCCATTCGCGGGACATCCGACGGTCGGCACCGCGGTCCTGCTCGGATGCATGAGCGGCTACAATCGCGGCGCGCACGGGATGGTGCTGGAAGAGGCCGTCGGCGATGTCCATTGCATCGTGGAAGCGCAGGGCAAGGACCATGGTCGTGCGAGCTTTGTGCTGCCGCGCCTGCCGGAACGGGTCGGTGAGGCGGTGACGGCCGAGGATGCGGCGGAGGCTTTGTCGCTCTCGGAGCACGAGATCGGCTTCGGCGCGCCATCGCGCTGGTCGGCCGGCGTGCCGGCGCATTTCGTCCCGGTCCGCGATCTCGACGCAATCGGGCGCGCAGCGCCTGCGAGTTCGTTCGAAGACACTTTCGGCAAGGAGGGCCGGGCGCTCGTCTATCTCTATTGTGGCCAGACCGCCGAGCCCGGCCACCATTTCCATGCCCGCATGTTCGCGCCCAAGCTCGGCATCCAGGAGGACCCGGCGACCGGTGCCGCGGCGGCAGCCTTCGCCGGCGTGGTGATGGACACCGCGCATCCGGGCGATGGCGAGCATCACTTGGTGATCGAACAGGGCTATGAGATGGGGCGGCCGAGCCAGATCGAGCTTGGTATGACGGTGGCGGGCCGGGCGCTCACGCGCGCCACCATCGGCGGAGCCGCGATCATCGTCAGCGACGGACATATCGAGGCGTGATGGCAAGCGCTGGACAAGGCGAGGTGCTGCGCATTGAGACGCTCGACCTTCGTGTTTCGCCGTTCGACTGGGCGTTTGCACGCGAGCGTCGCGGCGAAATCGACGCGCATTTCGAGGCGCAGCGCCGCGACAAGCCGGGCTTGTGGAACGGCCGCGTGCTGTTGATGCATCGGCACGAGATTTCGGGCGGCGCTTTGCGCGGCAGCTTTTTCGAAACCAACTTCGCAAGCTTCATGGCCTGGCGCGATTTCGGCTTTCCGGGCGAGGGCGTGACCAATAGCTTCGCGCTCGGCGCGCTGCAGGGCTCGGACGGCGCTTACATACTCGGCGTGATGAGCGCCGGCACCATGAATGGCGGCAGGATCTATTTTCCCGGCGGCACGCCGGCCCTGCACGACATCGCGGACGGCAAGGTCGCCCTCGATGCCAGCGTCCGCCGCGAGGTCGCGGAGGAGACCGGGCTCGATCCGGCAGACTTCGCGGTCGATGCCGGCTGGCATTGCCTGCCGGCGGGGCCGATGCTCGCGCTGCTGAAGCCGATGCGGAGCCGGGAGACGGCGCAGCAGATCCGCAACCGCATCCGCGCCCATATCGCACGGGAGGCCGAGCCGGAACTTGCGGACGCCTGTGTGGCGCGTGGCTCAGCCGATATCGATCCGATGATGCCCGGCTTTATCCAGACTTTCTTGCGCAGCGCAGCAAGCTGAGATCGCTTGCCAAAGGCTGCGCATCGCAGTCAAGTGCGACGATGAAGATCGAAGCTCTCGCTCGCAAATACCGCATCGACAATCCGGACCGTTTCCGGCTCACGGACATCGATCCCGGCGACACCGCCGGCCTTGCCATCGACAAGGACGATGCCAAGCAGTTGCTGCAGGACAGCATCCGCAAGCTCGCGGACTATCAGGAGATGCTCTACGCGCAGGACCGCTGGTCGGTACTGGCGATCTTCCAGGCGATGGATGCCGCCGGCAAGGACGGCGCCATCAAGCATGTGATGTCGGGAATCAATCCGCAGGGCTGTCAGGTCTATTCGTTCAAGGCGCCGACCTCGCACGAACTCGACCACGATTTCATGTGGCGCACGACCATCGCCACCCCCGAGCGCGGACGGATCGGCATCTTCAACCGCTCCTATTACGAGGAAGTGCTGGTGGTGCGGGCGCACCCCGAAATCCTTGCGAAGCAGAAGATCCCGCCGCGGCTGGTGACGAAGGACATCTGGAAACAGCGATACGAGGACATTCGCGATTTCGAAAAATTCCAGGCGCGCAATGGCATGCTGATCCTGAAATTTTTCCTGCATGTCTCGAAGGACGAGCAGGCCAAGCGCTTCCTCGAGCGGATCGACGATCCGGCCAAGAACTGGAAGTTCAATCTGGGCGATGTCACCGAGCGCAAGCTCTGGGACGATTACATGCGCTATTACGAGGAGACGATCCGCGAAACCAGCCGGCCGCATGCGCCATGGTTCGTGGTGCCGGCCGACAAGAAATGGTTCACCCGGCTGGTGGTCGCCTCGGCATTGGTCGAGGGGCTCGAAGGCCTCGACCTGCATTTCCCGCGGGTCGACGACGCCACCCGTGACGAGTTGAAAAAGTCGCGCGTCCTGCTGGCGGCCGAACTTCCGGAGAAGAAGAACGGCAAGAGCGACGCAAAGTCCAACGGTAACCGCGGCTGACGCCGGCGTTATTCGTCCTCTGGGGCAAACGCGACAGCGGCCTATGCGTCGCGCCAGGCGAAGCGGACCAGGCCCGCCATCACCAGCAGCATCCCGACGATCAGCCAGACCACGCCGGGCCATCCGGTCGTATTCCACAATAGCCCCGGTACAAAGCCGCCGAAGCTGCCGCCGATATAGAACGACGTGACATAGAGCCCGACCGCGGACGAATTGCCTTCACGGGCATTGGTGGCGACGAAGCTCTGGCAGCAGACCTGCACGTAGAAGCCGGAGCCGGTGATCATGAACAGCCCGAGGATAATGACCGGCAGCGACGGCGCCAGCGTCAGCAGGATGCCGCACAACCAGACCGATAGCGCGATCATCCCGAACTTGCGCCGACCCAGGCGTGAGACGAGCAGCCCGGTAAACGGCGCGGTCACGATGCTGATCAGATAGGTGACGAACACCGCGCCGATCGCTGCGGTCGACAGGCTGAACGGCGGCGCCGCCAGGCGGAAGCCGAGATAGGTGAAGGCGGCCAGGAAATTGAACATGATTCCGAAGCCGACACCGAAAGTGGCGAGCAGGCGCGGGTTGCGCACATGCTTCATCATCTGGCGAAGCGATGTGGCCAGCGTGGTGCCGTGCACGAAACTGCGCTCGCGCGGCAAGAGCGCAATCACGATCACCGCGCAGAGGGCTGTAATCGCGGCATCGGCCAGCAGCGCCTCCCGCCAGCCGATCGGCTCCGCCAGCGCCGCCGTGATCATGCGCCCGCCGAAGCCGCCGACGGCGGTGGCGGCGATGAAGGTTCCGGTTACAGCGGTGGCTTCGCTCGCCGGCCATTCGGCCCCGATATAGGCGACCGAGACTGCAAAGATCGGCGGCAGCAGCAGCCCCTGCACGAAGCGCCATAACAGCAGCGCTTCCAGGCTTTGCGAGAGGCCCATCATCACGCCGGGAACCACCAGCAGTGCGATCGCAATCGCGATGACGAAACGCCGTCCGAGCACGTCCGCGATCACGCCGGTGAATGGGGCGGTCAGTGCCACCGCAAGCGCACTCACGGTCATGATCTGGCTGATTGCGGCGGGTCCCACGCCGAACTCCTCCGACATCAACGGCAGCACCGCTTGCGGCGCGTACATGTTGAGCATCGCGGTGAAACCGGCCGTCGCAATCGCGACGCGGGGCAGGGGACGGAGCATGGGAGGGCGGGAGCAGAGGTGGGTTGCAGCCGCCAAGATTGCCCAGCCGGGTCGGCTTTGCTAGAGCGCGAGACCCCTTTCCGGGCATGACCTCCATGCAATCTGACCCCAGCGACGGCGGGCCGCCGCCGACTTGGAGCCTTGACGGCGTCCGCGAAGGCGCCGTGAGCATTGCTCCGGCGCTGCCCGGTGTGGCCCTGTTCGGTGCCGCCTTTGGCGCGCTCGCGGCCGAGCGCGGCCTGACCACGCTGGAAGCCGTGGTGATGAGCGGGATCGTGTTTGCCGGGGTGGCGCAGATCGCTTCGATGGAACTCTGGTCGCCGCAGATCACGCCGGCGCTGGTGCTGACCATCGCCTTCACGGCGCTGGTCATCAACCTGCGCATGCTGCTGATGAGCGCCTCGATGCGGCCGTGGCTGGCCAGCGCGCCGCCGCTGCAGGTCTATTCGGGCCTCTACATCCTGACCGACTCGAACTGGGTCTCGACGCTGCGCTATCGCCGCGAGGGCGGCGCCGATGCGGGCTTCCTGTTCGGCGGCGGACTGATCATCTGGCTGACCTTCGTTCCGGCGACCGCCATCGGACAGATCTTCGGCAGCCTGTTGGCCAATCCGAGGCCCTATGGCGTCGACATGATCCTGCCGCTTTATTTCGTCGCGCTGTTGGCGCCGATGTTCGAGAGCACGCGCCGGTCGTTGCCGTGGGCGATTGCCGGACTGGTCGCGGTCGCGGTCCAGTATCTGTTGCCGGGCTTCTGGTACATCATCGCCGGTACGCTGGCCGGTGCCATCGCTGGAGGTTTCCTCGGCGATGAATGAACCGCTGTCGCACGGCGTGTTTTATGTCATCGCGGCCATGGCCGCGATGAGCGCATTCACGCGCATCGCCGGCTTCTGGATGATGGGACGGGTGACGGTGACGCCGCGCATCATGCGGATGCTGGAGGCGTTGCCCGGCTCGGTGGTGGCGGCGTTGATCCTGCCGGTGATCCTGAAAGAAGGGGTATCGGCCGCCGTGGCAATGACCGCGGTGGCGCTGGTGATGATCTGGCGACGGAACGAGTTCCTGGCGCTGGCCTGCGGGATCGCGATCATCGCCGCGATGCGCGCCGCTGGATGGTGAGACCCGGATCGGGTCAGGCGGAGCGCCCAAGCGCGGCTCGCGCCCGCGCCAGCGTATCCTCTGGTGTGCCCGAGGCATCGACCTCGATCCAGTCGATCGTGCCGACATCGTAGCCGGCCTGCCGCCGCGCCACATCGGCATCGGCATCTGACGCATCACTAACCCTTGCACCGACCCGCGCGATCCGCGTTTCGAGATCGGCGGTGAGAAAAAGGCCGCGAAACGGAACGCCGGCATCCGCAGCAATGGTGGAGAGGTTTGCGCGTTCGTCCGGCTTCGCGAACACTGCGTCCACGACTGCCGAATGACCGGACCGCAGAATGCGCTGCGCATGCTCGCCGAGCACCGCGTAGACCCGTCCTGTGACCGCAGGCGTGTAGGCATGCTCCGGGAGCTTTTCGGTTTCGGGGTAATCGAACAGCGCCTTGCGCAAGGTGTCCGAACGCAGGACGACCGCGCCGGGTACCGGCTTGATATCTGCCGCCAGCATTCGCGCCAGCACCGATTTTCCGGTGCCGGACAATCCGCCGACCGCGACCAGTTGCGGCGGCGGTGGCGTGATCAGCTGCATGGCCAGCTGGAAATAGGCCTTGGCGCTGCTTTCGATCTCTGCCTTGTCCTTGTCGTCCGCTTGCTTGCGCTTCGCCGCCGTGACCTTGGCGCGGATCGCCGCGCGCATCGACATGAAGAAGGGCAGGGTGCCGAGCGCGTCGAGATCGCGGTCGCGCTTGGACTCGATCAGATAGCGGTTGAATACGCAATTGGCGGCCCGCGACAGCCCGCGCTCCTCGAGGTCCATCAGCAGGAAAGCGAGGTCGTAAAGGACATCGCCCGAAGCGACCAGCGGATCGAACTCGATCGCGTCGAACAGCACCGGCTTGCCGTCGATCAGTGCGATATTGCCCAGATGCAGGTCGCCATGACCATGCCGCACCAGCAGCGCCTCGCCGCGCCGGCGCAGCAGCGGCAGTAGCCTCGCAAAGGCCTGCTGGCTTTCGGCAATCAGATGCGCGGCATCGTCGGGCGGAAACAGGTCTGGAAATTCGCCGAACGCCTGCTCGTTCTGGCCGATATAGCTTTCCAGTGCATCGATCCAGGGATCGGCTTCGACCGCAAGCGCTGAACGATGGGCGGCAGCGACGGTACGGGCCAGGTCGTCGGCGAGGCTATCGTCGATTTTCCCGGCTTCGGCGAGATGGTCGAGCGTGGCGGTTTCGTCGAATCGCCGCATCTCGAGCGCCCACTCGACCGCCTCGCCATCGCCGTCAATCGAAAGGCCGCCAGCCTGATCCCTGGTGATGGGCCGGACGCCCCGATAGATCTGAGGCGCGAACAGCCGGTTGACCCGCAACTCTGCCTCACACGCGGCCTTGCGCTTGTCCCGCGTCGAGTAATCGAGAAACGGGAACTTCACCGCCCGCTTGACCTTAAAGACGTGGTCGCCGGCAAGAAACACAGCCGCGCCATGGGTGTCGATACGCGTGACCTCGGCACCGCCATGGGTGGCCGGGTCGGCCAGGAAGGCGAACACGGCATCCTGCGATTGCGTCGTATGACTTTCAGGCATGATCGATGTGGGACCCCGTCAAGGCGCCGGACTTGACCCGGCCGCGTCTGGCTTGAGAATGCCGCCGTCGCGCCTGCGGGCGTTCTTGTTTTCGAGCGGAGGAATCACGTGCTCATCGATCATCGAACCTATCGCGTCAGACCGGGCACCATGCAAGCCCATCTCGATATCTACGAGCAACACGGTTTTGCCGCACAGACCCGCCATATCGGGAAACCCGTTGCCTATATGTTCGCCGAAAGCGGCGACTTGAACACCATTGTCCATATTTGGGCCTATGAAAATGCCGGCGATCGCGAGAAAAAGCGCGCCGCCATGCAGGCCGACCCGGAATGGCAGAACTATCTGAAACTCAATCGTGAGGCCGGATATTTGGAAAATCAGGTTACCAAACTGATGATCCCGGCGAAGTTCGCGCCGATTATCCGGTAGTGGTTCTTTCATTCCTGCCCACGCCTGGCGCGGGCATGTATGTGCCGCAACAACGACGTGGCTGGTCGGGACAAGCCCGACCATGCTGCGATTGAGTAAGACCCAGGGACCAGCATGCGCAGCAATGACGGATCGCGAACCGGCGGCGAAATCCTTGTCGATCAGCTTGTCGCTCACGGTGTGAATCACGCCTTCTGCGTGCCGGGCGAGAGCTATCTCGCCGCGCTCGATGCGTTCCACGATCGTGATGTGGAGGTGATCGTCTGCCGCCAGGAGGGCGGCGCAACGATGATGGCGGAGGCGGTCGGTAAGGTCACGGGCCGGCCGGGCATCGCGTTCGTCACGCGCGGTCCGGGCGCGACCAATGCCTCGCCTGGCATCCATATCG
>JAEZBA010000052.1 GCA_023430245.1 Pseudomonadota bacterium | reverse complement strand
AATACAACCAGCTGCTGCGCATCGAGCAGGAACTGGGCACACAGGCGATCTATCCGGGACGGGGGGCGTTGAAGGCGTAGTCTTCCGGGAACATCACGCTCCCACCGAAATTCGCGACGGGCTGGGCAATGACGGCTCTTGCCGGCGTGATCGTGCGAGACGTGCAATCTGTGCTATGATGGCTGGTGGAGCCTGACTCATGCCAAGCACAAGTGAGCATCTCAAGCGCATCACTGTGCATCCCGACCGGATGCATGGGCGCCCCTGCATCCGCGACTTGCGGATTACCGTCAGTGACGTTCTCGGAATGCTGGCGGCGGGAATGAGCCGCGAGGCGATCCTGCGCGACTATCCCTATCTGGAAGGAGCGGACATCGACGCCGCGCTCGCCTTCGCGGCCGAGCAGACCGATCATCCGGTGATCGCGGCGGAGTAAATCTTGCGCCTTGTCGTCGACGCGCAATTGCCACCGCGGCTGGCGCATCGCCTGACCGAACTGGGCCACGACACGGTTCATGTTTTCGAACTGGGACTAGCAACCGCCAACGACGGTGCAATCTGGGAACTGGCTCTCGCTCGGGACGCGGCGTTGATCACCAAAGATCGCGACTTCGTAACGTTGCGCATCGCCAAACAAGCTGGACCTCAAATCATCTGGCTGCGGTTCGGCAACTGCAACACCAACTCACTGATTGAGCGGGTCACCGGATCGCTGGGCATGATCGCGGCCGCTATTGACCGCGGCGAAGCGGTGATCGAGGTCGTCCCGCGATAGTCTTGCCGATCTCCAGCTGTACCGCGCGGTAAGCTGCCGCAGCTCCTACATCCATTAATCCGGCCTTAACATCACCCGCGCATCTTGCCGCAATGGTCTCCCGCAGGCGCGCACGCGGCATTCTGACGGCGCTCGGCCTCTATATCGTGGCCGGCGCGCTGATCGGCTATTTCGGCTTCCACGCCTTCAACGGGCAGCGGGGCCTGCATGCGCGTCATCTGATCGACCAGCAGATGGTGGAACTGACCGGGGAGCTGGAACGGCTCAAGGCGGAGCGGAATGTGTGGGAGCGCCGGGTGGCCTTGCTGCGACCCGACAAGATCGATCCGGACATGCTGGACGAGCAGGCGCGGCTACAGCTCAACTTTGCCCATCCCAATGAGCTGGTTTTCATGGTCAAGCGGCGCTAACGCGCGAAGGCGTCAGAATTTCCCGTTGCGCCTCAGGCATTTCGCCGCAATCCGCATTGCGCACAGGGCATGGCGCGCGCTTTAATCCGGAAACGAATTCGGGTAAGTGAGGGGCAATAGAGCCCTCATCGCGGCGCGCAGGGAGCGTCAGGGAATTCCATATGGCCGTAGCCAAGAAGACGACAACGTCCGCCCAAGCCGAAGGGGAGGCGGCACGCGCCGATTTCACCAAGGAACAGGAGCTTTCGGCCTATCGCGAGATGCTGCTGATCCGCAGGTTCGAGGAGAAGGCCGGCCAGATGTATGGCATGGGCCTGATCGGCGGGTTCTGTCATCTTTATATTGGCCAGGAAGCGGTCGTGATCGGCATGCAGATGGCTCTGAAGGAGGGCGATCAGGTCATCACCGGATACCGCGACCACGGCCACATGCTGGCCTGCGGGATGGACGCCAAGGGCGTGATGGCCGAGCTCACCGGACGCCGCGGCGGCTATTCCAAGGGCAAGGGCGGCTCCATGCACATGTTCTCGGTGGAGAAGGGCTTCTATGGCGGCCACGGGATCGTCGGCGCGCAGGTCTCGCTCGGCACCGGCTTAGCTTTCGCCAATCGTTACCGCGAGAACGACCATGTCTGCCTGACCTATTTCGGCGACGGCGCGGCCAATCAGGGGCAGGTCTATGAAAGCTTCAACATGGCGGAGCTGTGGAAGCTGCCGGTGATCTACATCATCGAGAACAACCGCTACGCCATGGGCACGTCGGTGCAGCGCTCCTCGGCGCAGCAGGATTTCAGTAAGCGCGGCGCCTCGTTCAACATTCCGGGCGAGCAGGTTGACGGCATGGATGTGCGCGCGGTGAAAGCGGCCGGCGACAAGGCCGTCGCCTGGTGCCGCGAGGGCAACGGTCCCTATATCCTCGAGATGCAAACCTACCGCTACCGCGGCCATTCGATGTCGGACCCGGCGAAATACCGCACCCGCGACGAGGTCGAGAAGGTGCGCTCCGAGCAGGACCCGATCGAGCAGGTGCGCCAGCGTCTGCTCGGCAACAAATGGGCGAGCGAGGACGAATTGAAGAAGATCGACGCCGAGGTGCGCGGCATCGTCAACGAGGCGGCCGAGTTCGCAACCGTCGATCCCGAGCCCGATCCGTCGGAACTCTATACCGACGTGCTGCGGGCTTAAGCCCGTGGCTGTCTGCTCCATGACAACGGTCGCCGCCATCGCGGCAGCCGCGTTCGTTGCGACCGGTCTGCTTCAGGCCGGACACTAGTCGAGGATTTCATGCCGACCGAAGTGCTGATGCCCGCGCTGTCGCCCACGATGGAGAAGGGCAACCTTGCCAAGTGGCTCAAGAAGGAGGGCGATGCGGTCAAGTCCGGCGACGTGATCGCGGAAATCGAGACCGACAAGGCGACCATGGAAGTGGAAGCCGTCGACGAGGGCACACTTGGCAAGATCCTGGTGCCGGAAGGCACCGCCGATGTCGCGGTGAATACCCCCATCGCGGTTCTGCTGGGCGATGGCGAGGACGCCTCCGCGATCAAGGCCGGCACGCCGGCGGCCGCCAAATCCGATCGCGCGGATAGCGAGGAGTTCCAGGAATCGACGGCGCCCGACGCGCCTGATTCCGAACAACCGCAGGGGAAAGGCGAGCCGGTATCCGCGGTCGCCGCGCCGCCGAAGCCGCAGGAAGAGCCCGAGCCCGATGTTCCGGCCGGCACCGAAATGGTGACGCAGACCGTGCGCGAAGCGCTGCGCGACGCGATGGCCGAAGAGATGCGCCGCGACGAGAAGGTCTTCGTCATGGGCGAGGAAGTCGCCGAGTATCAGGGCGCCTACAAGGTCACCCAAGGGTTGCTGCAGGAATTCGGCGCGCGGCGCGTGGTCGATACGCCGATCACCGAACATGGCTTTGCAGGGCTTGGCGTCGGCGCAGCGCTCGCTGGCCTGAAGCCGATCGTCGAATTCATGACCTTCAATTTCTCGATGCAGGCGATCGACCAGATCATCAATTCGGCGGCGAAGACGCTCTACATGTCCGGCGGCCAGATGGGCGCCTCGATCGTATTCCGCGGTCCGAACGGAGCCGCGGCGCGCGTTGCCGCCCAGCACAGCCAGGATTTCTCGGCCTGGTATTCGCACATCCCGGGTCTGATCGTGCTTGCGCCCTACACCGCGGCCGACGCCAAGGGGCTGCTCAAGTCCGCGATCCGCAATCCCAATCCGGTCATCTTCCTCGAGAACGAAATCCTTTACGGCCAGTCCTTCCCGGTGCCGAAGCTCGACGATTATCTGGTGCCGATCGGCAAGGCCAAGGTAGTGCGGCCGGGCAACCACGTCACCATCGTCTCGTTCTCGATCGGCATGACCTATGCGCTGAAGGCCGCCGAAGAACTCGCCAAGAAGCACATCTATGCCGAGGTGATCGACCTGCGCACGCTGCGTCCGCTGGATGACGCGACCATCATCGAGTCGGTCAAGAAGACCGGCCGGCTGGTCACGGTTGAAGAGGGCTGGCCGCAGAACGGCATCGGCGCGGAGATTTCCGCGCGGGTGATGGAGCAGGCGTTCGATTATCTCGATGCGCCGGTGATGCGCATCACCGGCAAGGACGTGCCGATGCCTTACGCCGCCAATCTCGAGAAGCTGGCGCTGCCGTCGGTCGCCGAAATCGTCGATGCGGCAAAAGCCGTGACCTATCGATAAGCGGAGCAGCGCGATGCCGATCGACATCCGGATGCCCGCGCTCTCTCCCACGATGGAGAAGGGCAATCTCGCCAAATGGCTGAAGAAGGAAGGCGACGCCATCAATTCCGGCGACGTCATTGCCGAGATCGAGACCGACAAGGCGACGATGGAAGTCGAGGCCGTCGACGAAGGCACGCTGGCAAAGAGCCTGGTCGCCGAAGGCACCGCCGATGTGCCGGTCAACGAGGTGATCGCGGTGCTGGCCGGCGACGGCGAGGACGTGAAGGCGGCGGCATCGGGCGCGAAATCGGCCCCGACTGCAGCGCCCAAACCCGA
>JAEZBA010000051.1 GCA_023430245.1 Pseudomonadota bacterium | reverse complement strand
CGGAGCAACCAGGCCGGCCTCCGTCGAGCTTTCCGGAACAGGGCTTTGAGAACCAGCGTCACCGGCCGTCTCACTGTCTTTGCTCTCAGCGGCCCCATTCAGCAACACCAGGACCTCGGACAATTCGGGGAGCATCCGCTCGATACTTCGCAAGGCGCGGAATTCCGGTGTGCCGTCGAGTTGCACCTGCACGCGATCGCGGATGTCGCCCAGCGAATGAGCGACGTCATCGAGATCGGGAAAATCTGCGATCGTTTGCTCGATTGCCTTCAGCGCGCGATAGCGATCCAGCTCCGCGAAGCGCCGCTGAACGTCTCCGTGGAGCGTCTGAAGCGACACCAGGATATCCGCTTGCACCATCACCGTCATGACCACCCCCACTACCAGGATAGGTCAGACGCTACCAACTAAACTGTTCGGTTGCAATATGACTTTGATGCGACCAAAAAGTGTATGCGCGCGCGTCGCGTTCGAGGCGATCAGTGCGAGCCCGGCCGGCCAAGGCGCCGCAGCGGCGGATGTGCCGAAGAGTCTCCGAAGAAGGCTGCCTGTTTTCAGGAGAAATTTGGTGGGCGGTGACGGGATCGAACCGCCGACCCTCTCGGTGTAAACGAGATGCTCTACCAGCTGAGCTAACCGCCCCACGGGGAACAGCGCCGGCGCGCTATCCTGCGCCCGCGACTCCGGATGCGGGCTGACATACGCTCGCCCCTCTCGAAAATCAAACGGCGGCACCCGCAAAATGCAGGGCCGCCGCTTGTCGTTGATTTCCGCGCGTCAGTGAGCGGTCAGCGCCGAACCGTCCTCATCGGCCGCCTTGTCTGCAGCGGGCTTCACCGCCGGCTCTTCCCACTGGATCGGCTCGGGCTTGCGCACGAGCGCGTGCGCCAGAACCTCGTCCATGCGGGAGACCGGGATGATCTCAAGCCCGCTCTTCACGTTCTCCTGGATGTCCGCGAGGTCTTTGGCATTCTCCTCGGGGATCAGCACCGTCTTGATGCCGCCGCGCAAGGCGGCGAGCAGCTTCTCTTTCAGTCCGCCAATCGGCAGCACCCGGCCGCGCAGCGTGATCTCGCCGGTCATCGCGACGTCGCGGCGGACCGGAATGCCGGTCATCACCGAAACGATCGCGGTGACCATGGCCACGCCCGCGGACGGACCATCCTTCGGCGTCGCCCCTTCCGGAACATGCACGTGGATGTCGCGCCGGTCGAACAGCGGCGGCTCGATGCCGAAGGCGATCGAACGGGAGCGGACATAGGATGCCGCCGCCGAGATCGACTCCTTCATGACGTCGCGCAGGTTACCGGTGACGGTCATCTTGCCCTTGCCGGGCATCGACGTCCCTTCGATCGTCAGAAGCTCGCCGCCGACATCGGTCCAGGCGAGACCCGTAACGACACCGATCTGGTCCTGATCCTCCATCTCGCCGAACCGGTATTTCGGCACGCCGAGATAATCGCCGAGTTCCTTGGCGGTGACGGCAACCGACTTCTTCTTCGAAAGCGTCAGCTCCTTCACGGCTTTCCGGATCAGCGTCGACAGCTCGCGCTCGAGGTTACGCACGCCCGCCTCCCGCGTGTAGCGGCGGATGACGGTCAGCAGCGCCTCGTCGTCAATCGACCATTCGGCGTCGGTGAGGCCGTGCTTGGAGATCGCGTGCGGGATCAGATGCCGGCGCGAAATCTGCAGCTTCTCGTCCTCGGTATAGCCGGCGATGCGGATGATCTCCATCCGGTCCATCAGCGGCGGCGGGATGTTGAGCGTATTCGCCGTGGTCACGAACATCACGCTGGACAGGTCGTAATCGACTTCCAGGTAATGGTCGTTGAACGTGGCGTTCTGCTCCGGATCCAGCACCTCGAGCAAGGCCGATGACGGGTCGCCGCGGAAATCGGCGCCCATCTTGTCGATTTCGTCCAGCAGGAACAGCGGATTGGACGACTTCGCCTTGCGCATCGACTGAATGATCTTGCCCGGCATCGAACCGATATAGGTCCGCCGGTGACCACGGATCTCGGCTTCGTCACGCACGCCGCCGAGCGACACGCGAACGAATTCGCGACCCGTTGCCTTCGCGATCGACTTGCCGAGCGAGGTCTTGCCGACGCCCGGAGGGCCGACCAGGCACAGGATCGGACCGGTCAGCTTGTTGGCCCGCTGCTGCACAGCGAGATACTCGACGATGCGATCCTTGACCTTCTCCAGGCCATAGTGATCCGCATCGAGAATATCCTGCGCAGCCTTGAGGTCCTTCTTGACCTTGGTCTTCTTCTGCCACGGGATCGAGAGCATCCAGTCGAGATAGTTGCGCACGACCGTTGCCTCGGCGGACATCGGAGACATCTGCCGGAGCTTCTTGAGCTCGTGCTGCGCCTTCTCGCGGGCTTCCTTGGAGAGCTTGGTCTTCTTGATCTTGTCCTCGAGTTCGGCGAGCTCGTCCTTGCCGTCCTCGTCGCCCAGCTCCTTCTGGATCGCCTTCATCTGCTCGTTGAGATAATACTCGCGCTGCGTCTTCTCCATCTGCCGCTTCACGCGGGTGCGAATCCGCTTCTCGACCTGCAGGACGGAGATTTCGCTCTCCATCAGGCCGAGCACCTTTTCGAGCCGCTGCGGCACGCTGGTCGTCTCCAGCAGCGCTTGCTTGTCGGCAATCTTCACCTGCAGATGCGAGCCGATGGTGTCGGCGAGCTTCGCATGGTCGTCGATTTGCTGAACCACGCCCACCACTTCCGGCGAGACCTTCTTGTTCAGCTTGACGTAGTTTTCGAATTCGTTGACTACCGAGCGCGCCATCGCTTCGGCTTCGACATGTTCGCCGAGGTGATCGTCGAGCACGACCGCATCCGCCTCGAAATACTCGGAGCGGTCGGTATATTTCAGAACCTTGGCGCGCTGCGCGCCTTCGACCAGCACCTTGCCGGTGCCGTCGGGCAGCTTCAGCAGCTGGAGGACGCTCGCGAGCGTGCCGATCTCGAAGATGTCGGCGGTCGCCGGATCGTCGTCAGAGGCGTTCTTCTGGGTGGCCAGCAGGATGAAGGTGTCCGAACGCATCACCTCTTCCAGCGCCTTGATCGACTTTTCACGGCCGACGAAGAGCGGGACGATCATGTGCGGAAACACCACGATGTCACGCAGCGGCAGAACCGGGTAAGCCTTGGTTTCACCCGCGATCAGGGGGGGACGTGGCTTGTTGGCGGTTGTCATGGGCCGTCATTCCTTATTCTTGTGCCCCTCCGGTGGGCCCGCATCATGCGCAACCGTCCGGAGTGCCGAGGGAGGCCGGGAGGGAGCATGGCGAGGTCAGCACTTGGGCCATGCACGAGGGCGCTACGAACCCTGCCCGGAATGGAACTCTAGTCTTCGTACGCGATCCGTTCGCCTGCAATAGGTGGCGCTGGGTCACGGGACTGTCAAGGGAACTGGACCGCCAGTTCCTCCGTGGAGCCCTGCAAGAACAGCACCGCCGCATCGCGGTAACGGCATGAAGCGTAGGCGATTCTGGCGGCGCTGTCGCAGCATGCGAGGCGCGTCGCCGCTCAGGCCGAGGCCGAGCTTTCGGCGGTGCGGTCGGAGCGATCGGCGTAGATGTAGAGCGGGCGCGCCGTCCCTTCCACCACTTCGCGCGAGATCACCACTTCCTCGACGCCTTCCAGGCTCGGCAGATCGAACATGGTATCCAGCAGGATGCCTTCCATGATCGAACGCAGTCCACGGGCGCCGGTCTTGCGCTCGATCGCCTTGCGGGAGATCGCGCCGAGCGCCTCCTCGGCAAGCGTCAGGTCGATATTCTCCATCTCGAATAGCCGCTGATATTGCTTGACCAGCGCGTTCTTCGGTTCGACCAGGATCTTCTTGAGCGAGGCCTCGTCGAGATCCTCGAGCGTCGCGACCACCGGCAGGCGGCCGACGAATTCGGGGATCAGACCGTATTTCAGCAGATCCTCTGGCTCGACCTCGCGGAAGATTTCACCCGCCTTGCGGTCTTCAGGCGCACGGACGGTGGCGCCGAAACCGATCGAGGTCGACCGGCCGCGCGACGAGATGATCTTGTCCAGCCCGGCAAAAGCGCCGCCGCAGACGAACAGGATGTTGGTGGTGTCGACTTGCAGGAATTCCTGTTGCGGATGCTTGCGGCCGCCCTGCGGCGGCACCGACGCGACGGTGCCTTCCATGATCTTGAGCAGCGCCTGCTGCACGCCCTCGCCCGACACATCGCGGGTGATCGAGGGATTGTCGGACTTGCGCGAGATCTTGTCGATTTCGTCGATATAGACGATGCCGCGCTGTGCACGCTCCACGTTGTAGTCGGCGGCCTGAAGCAGCTTGAGAATGATGTTCTCGAC